>NZ_JAUBRJ010000034.1:0-79866 GCF_036701805.1 Microcoleus sp. N3A4 | reverse complement strand
TCTCGATCTTGATTTTTTTGACGAGGTTAATAGTGCTTTAAGCTTTCAAACTATTCTTTTTTCTAGGTTCAGTTTTTACCTTCCGGTTGTGGTTCAGTGAACCGCTTCCCTTCTGGCGCTTTATTAATATACTTATTCCGCAAGATGTTGTCAAGCGTTTTGTGAAACTATTTTTGAGTTTTTTTTGAAGCCATACACCGTCAGGGTTTTGGCTGTTTGTTTCCGCTCCTGCCTCCGCTGGCTGACTCCTCTTTCCGGGAAGGGGTCTTTTTTTTTTGGCGATTGGACTTTTGGGGGAGTATCTACCGCGCATGGGTAGAATATCTCTACGTGTAGATGTTCTATATATTGATGTTCGATCGCCCGCTCATGAAAAAACCTGCCGCTCGCCCTAGTGCCTTGTTCGTTACCTGCGCTTCACTGCTGCTGGCTTGCACTCAGACGAACACTCCCCAAACCTCTACTACAGCATCTCCGGCTACTTCGCCATCTCCGGGTGCTTCCCCAGGGGGTTCGCCTGGTGGGGGGAGTTCCAACACTATATCTATAGGTATTGGGGTGGCCCAAACTAGCAATGTGGCTTTACTTGGTCAGGAACAGGTGGCTGGGGCAAAAATAGCTGAGAAATATTTCAACGATAAGGGCGGTGTGGATGGGACGCGGATTAAACTGGTATTCCAAGATACCGGTGGAGACGAACAAGGGACGATCAATGCTTTCAATACTCTGATCAATCAGGATAAGGTGGTGGGTATTGTGGGCCCTACTCTCTCGCAGCAGGCTTTTAGTGCCGATCCGATCGCCGATCGCGCAAAAGTTCCCGTACTCGCACCATCCAACACCGCTAAAGGCATTCCCCAGATTGGCGATTATGTGACCAGAGTCTCCGCGCCTGTCGCCGTGGTAGCACCTAATGCAGTTAAAGCTGCACTGAAGCAAAATCCCAATATTAAGAAAGTAGCCGTGTTTTTTGCTCAGAATGATGCCTTTAGCAAATCTGAGACCGAAACTTTTCAGACAACAGTTAAAGATATGGGGCTGGAATTGGCAACAGTTCAAAAATTCTTGACTACTGATACAGATTTTCAATCTCAAGCCACTAATGCGATAAATGTCAAGCCCGATCTGATAATTATTTCCGGGTTGGCCGCTGATGGAGGCAATTTAATTAAGCAGTTGCGGGAGTTGGGTTACAAAGGCGTTATCATTGGGGGCAACGGTCTGAATACTTCTAATGTGTTTGCGGTTTGCAAGGCTCTTTGCGAGGGGGTTTTGATTGCCCAAGCATACAGCCCGGAATATCAGAATGAAATTAATAAGGCTTTTCGTGAGGCTTATCGCGCTCAATTTAAGAAGGAACCGCCTCAATTTAGCGCTCAAGCTTTTACTGGCGTACAAGTTTTTGTTGAGTCATTAAAGGCAGTTAATGCTAAGTCGAAGGTTAGCCAAAAGCCTTTGGCAGAATTGCGTACAAGTTTGAATCAGCAGTTGTTGGGTGGAAAGTACGATACTCCTTTGGGGGAAATTTCTTTTACGCCTGAAGGTGAGATCAATCAGAAAGAGTTTTATGTGGCACGGATTAAGATGGAGGCGGATGGCAATAATGGTAAGTTTGAGTTTTTGAAATGAAGGCACGACACGGATTTTGACACGGATACACGGATGAGTTATTGAGTGTGACTTTGAAGTCACCCCCGTGTCCCCCTATGGGGGAAGTTAGAAGTCAAAGTAAAAATTGTATGTTGTTTGTTGTTGAATGATTTAATGTTGATGCCCAATTTCTAACAGGCGATGGACTTAACTCTGTTTTTGCAACAATTTTTGAATGGTTTGTCGATCGGCAGCGTGTATGCTATTTTTGCCCTGGGATACACGCTGGTCTTTTCTATTCTCGGAATTATTAATTTTGCTCACGGTGCAGTATTTACGTTGGGTGCTTATTTCACCTATGCGCTGATGGGAGGTGCTTTCGGTTTTAATGGGTTGTGGGCTAACGCTCGAATTCCCGTGCAGTTGCCTTTTGCTGTGGCGTTAGTTTTGGGAAGTGTCATGGCTGGTTTGGTGGGAGTAATTGTTGAACGAATTGCTTTTTTGCCTTTGCGCCGCCGACACTCTGATTCTCTGCTGACTGTGGTTTCTAGTTTGGGTGTAGCAGTTGCGATCGCCAATATCATCCAATATCTTGTCGGTGCGGAAATTTACACTTTTCCTGCTAACACTTACGGCTATTTACCGGCTGCAATTAACTTCGGAACAGCGGATAAACCTATTCCGATTCGGACTGTTCAAATAGTAATTTTTGTGGTATCAGTTGCGATTGTAGCTGTCTTAACTTACTTAATAAATTTTACTAAATTTGGCAAAGCAATGCAGGCTGTGGCTGAAGATGCGACTACTTCTAGTTTGTTGGGGATTGATACTGATAGGTACATTGTGTTGACGTTTTTTGTGAGTAGTTTTCTGGCTGGTTTGGCGGGGAGTTTGGTGGGGTCTAGTGTTAGTATTGCTGGGCCGTATTTTGGTATTGCTTTTGGTTTGAAGGGTTTGGCGGTGATTGTACTTGGTGGGTTGGGGAGTATTCCTGGGGCTGTTTTGGGAGGTTTTATAATTGGTTTGGTGGAGGCTTTTGTGCCTGGTGATTTTTCGGCTTATAAGGATGCTGTTGCTTTTGCTATATTGTTTATTATGCTATTGGTTAGACCGCAGGGTTTGTTTGGACGGCGTTTGATTCAGAAGGTGTAAATAAGTTTATTATTCATTTGATGATTCGGCGATTGAAATCGCTTCTAGACAAACGAAGTCCGCGCAACGCGAGACTAAGAAATAAAGAAAGAAAATTATGGCTACATTTTTTACTACTTACGGGTTTTTAATCGTTTCGATGTTGCTGGGTGCAATGTTGGGAATGTCGCTGTATTTGCCTCTAATGACTGGACAGTTGTCTCTGGCTAGCCCTGGTTTTTATGCTTTAGGCGGGTATATTGCGGCGATTTTGTCTACAACGGTGTTTCAACAGACAGGGGGTTTGTTTCCTCTGCCATTGCTGTTATTGGAAATGATAATTGCAGGGGTTGTTTCGGGGTTGCTGGGGATTTTGGTGGGAATTCCGGCGCTGCGCTTGAGTGGGATTTATTTGGCGATCGCAACTATTGCTTTTGTGGAAATTTTGCGGGTTTTATCGCTGAATTTAGATATCACTGGCGGGGCTGTGGGCATTTTTGGGATTCCGCAACCGTTTGCGACGCCGATCGAGTATTTGTGGATTGTACTGCCTTTACTGTTGGTAAGTATGGCGATCGTGTATCGGCTGGAACGGATTCGGGTGGGGCGCGCTTTTGCTGCAATCCGCGCTGATGAGTTGGCGGCTGATGCGATCGGCATTAACCCAACTTTTTATAAGGTTTTGGCTTTCACGTTAGGTGCTATTTTAGCTGGTGTTGTGGGTGCAGTTAGCGCTCATTTTTTGAATACTTGGAACGCGCGTCAAGGGACTTTTGATGCTAGTATTATTTACTTGACTTCTGTGTTGATTGGTGGTAGCAGAAGTTTTCTGGGAGCAGTTTTGGGCGGGATGGTGTTTACTGCTTTACCGGAGGTTTTGAGGGGAATGGCGACTATTCAGGGATTGCCGGTTTGGTTGGCGCAATTTCTGCGGGATGGGCGGTTAATTATTTTTGGGTTGCTGATTGTGTTGGGGACGATATTTTTTCCGCAAGGTTTGGTGACGCCGGAGTTGTTGAAGAGGTGGAGGAAGGGCGATCGTACTTCTGTTTAAAAACAGATAGTATTACGATTTCGCCCCATCCTCATCAATGGCTATATCAATGATGTACAATTATTAAGAATTTTATTATTTAGGTGAGAAGAATCATATTACTTTTGCTTGACTAGGGCGTTATTGTTGGTGGAATCCTTACCTTCTGCTTTGAACCGATCGCATAAGTTTTGTGCCATAAGTTGAGCAACTTGTTCATGACCTTGACTATTCCAATGACCGTCACAGCGCATAGCATTGGGAAAGCCATGTACGCAAGTTTTATTTTTTTCTGCATACTCTCGCAATCGCGGGACTGTATCCAATGTCGTAATATTGAGGCGATCGCCAAGGGCTTTGATTCTCTGATTAGGATAATACAAGTCCTTAATCCTAAATCGTTTCACATAGCTTTGACGCATCATAGGCTCAGGATTGACTTGAACTCCCGAACTGACAATCAAAATCATAAAATCTGCTTTTTGGGTCTTGACTTCCCGATTCATTAGTGTAATTAATCCTTCTGTTACTTGCCAAGCCTCTTTCCATACTGGATCGATAGGTTCTTGAAAGTTATGACCTGAGCGCTTTCTGTCTATGGTCTCAACTAGACGTTTCTTATTATTTAAATCAATTTGTCTGACTAACCGCAAAATGCGTGAATGATTGACCAACCAAGTCGGAAGATAATCAACAGATGAAAACTCTAAATAGTTATGTTGTCTTTGTGAAATATTCAACCCTGAATTATCTAGAACTAATTCGCCATTATTATATACAAAAAATGGCTTGCGTTTAGAAAATTCAAGTTTTTTTGAATTATTAATGATATCGTTGCCAGGAAGAAAAGCTAAGAGCACTAAATCCGGAGAATATTGCCAGACTTTATGGCGCAGAGTGATTAGTTCTTGATCCGTCCCATAGCCCTGAACGCCAAAATTAATTACCTCTACTTTGCGATCGCCTAAAGCAGTACATTGTTTATTGAGTTGCTTTCTCATTTTCCACCAAAAAGTATTTTCCATCGGTACTTGTAAAGATTCAGCAAAGGAATCTCCCAACACTGCGATCCGAAAAGTTTTTGGTGGTTTTTCTTTAGTATGTTCGCGATCGCGTAAACCATCTTTATTTGCGCGAATGAAGGAGCGATCGCCTTCACCCTGCCACTCGAAATACGCGCCCGGTTTCAATGACCAACCAGCGGGGTCGTCTAATCTGTAACTATCAAAAGAAACAAGATCGCTGGGCTTTTTTATACCTTGAATTCCCGCATGATGAAGAGCTAATTCTCCCAGAAAAACACCCGCCATAATTCCCCCAAAAATTAGGGTGAGTTTTTGCGCCCATAAACTTAGTTTTTTCATCTTAGTTTCCTTTAAAATAAAAATCCTGTCTAAATCGCCGCGACTATCTCAAAAAGACAATCACTACAGACAATTAATGTTTTTCTTACGAAGCTAATTTTATGCTTTTGAGCATCATAGACCGATCGCACAAAACTGCAAAGCGAAAAAAGACGGAAAAAGACGGGTATTTCTAAAATTTGGATTCAAGGCGGAAAAAGACGGAAAAAGACGGAAAAAGTCGGGTATACTAACTATAGTTCTCTGACACCCCTACTGATGGACACTGCCCATATCTTGCAATTTGTAGATGAAGTGGTCTGCGCGAAGACTGGCAAACATCTCAATGACTTGCAGCGTAAAATTATCGAGGGAATACTGAAGCAACAAAAGTATTCTTATATTGCAGATACTTATGGTTGTACGGCGGGTCATGCTAAGGATACCGGTTACAAGCTTTTGCAAATGTTATCTGATGTTTTTGATGAACCAGTGGATAAACGTAATCTTAAATCTGTGCTAGAGCGGCAATTAAATCTGAATATAAATTTTGGCGATCCCACTACTAATTTTGGTAATAGCAACACCATTAACTATATCAATGGTTGCTCAGAACTACCCACTCCTACTCCAGATAAAAGTGGGGCTGAAACTCCTGACTTCCAGGACGGTACGAATCAAGTTAAAATTGAAATGGTTGGTAAATTACGACTTTTGGGATTGAAGGATGAGCAAATTGCAGGGGTGCTAGGACTAGCCTTGGAGGTAGTGAAGCAGATAGATTGAAAAAAATTAGTTTATTAAAAGTGTAGTAAGGGTTCATCAGCTCAATTGTTGTACGAGAACCGCTGTTGAGGAAGCCGACTACGGATTTTACTTTTCGGCTTCTTCCTGTTTTAATTCCTGATACTGTTGAAAAAAAAAGTTACCTAGTTCTGGATTGCTTCTTTTAAGATTTTTTGACGTAGAGATTTCTCGATACTTTCATGCATTTGAGAGATCGGTTGGATCTTTATTTCTGTAAAAAATTTCTGCTGCCCCTTTTAAGTATACTTTGAGCTGCTGTCGATCTTCTGGTGTGATTTTCTTTACCTTATGCTTGTTTTACGGTTTTACTAGATTTTTGATTCTAAGCTGTTGTGCATTTAAATTGTATGTTGAGGGCGGGCTTTCCTGCCCAACCCCTACTCCCCACAAGAGTAAAGATTTATTTTAATATGAAATTTAAATGCGGATTAGCTTAGCTCTTTTTTCAGAGACTTGTAAAAATGAGATGCACCCAACTGATATCAAATCCGGTAGCATCGGAATTATATAGTGCGAGCGTCTCCCTCGCGACACAGATCGTTCGCTATGGACGACGTGAGCGCTGATACGCTCCTAATATATGATTCCGATGCAACCGGAAACGATATGACTCTTTGTGGAACAGGCCCGAAAGCCTGTTCCTGACAAAAGGCTACACAAATTACGAATCCCGATCGAGCTTCAGCACAGCCATAAAAGCCTCCTGCGGCACATCCACAGTACCCACAGACTTCATGCGCTTCTTACCCTTCGCCTGCTTTTGCAGCAGCTTCTTCTTCCGCGAAATATCGCCGCCGTAACACTTAGCCAACACATCCTTCCGCAAAGCCGGAATGTGTTCCGAAGCAATCACCTTAGCCCCAATTGTCGCTTGAATGGGAACCTTAAACTGGTGGCGGGGAATCAACTCCTTGAGTTTTTCAGTCAAGCCGCGGCCCACATTATAAGCCTTATCCCGGTGTACGATCATCGCCAAAGCATCAACCGGATCGCCGTTAATTAAAATGTCCAGTTTCACCAGCGGATTTTCGCGGTAGCCAATTATGTGATACTCCATGCTCGCATAACCGCGCGATCGCGATTTCATCTGATCGAAAAAGTCCGTCACTACCTCCGCCAAAGGCAACTCGTAAACCAGCGTAGTTCGACCTTGACTCAGATACTTCATATCGATAAAAATGCCCCGCCGACTTTGAGAAAGTTCCATCAGCGCGCCCACATAAGTTTCCGGCGACAGCATTTCTACCCGCACGTAAGGTTCCTCAATTTTCTCGCGGTACTGAGGATCGGGCAAGTGGCTGGGATTGTCAATTGTTAATACTTCTCCTTTAATTGTTGTGATTTGATAAACCACAGAAGGAGCCGTAACAATCAAATCCAAATTGTATTCTCTCTCCAGTCTTTCTTGCACAATTTCCATGTGCAGCAAACCCAAGAAACCGCAGCGAAAACCAAATCCCATCGCGCTCGAAGTTTCCGGTTCGTAAGAAAGCGCCGCATCGTTGAGTTCGAGTTTTTCTAAAGCTTCGCGCAAATCAGGAAATTGGTCAGCATCGATCGGGAACAAGCCGCAAAAAACCATCGGTTTTGCTTCTGTATAACCCGGCCAAGGCTCCGGTGCCGGCTTTTTGACCAAAGTAATCGTATCGCCTACGCGAGCATCAGCTACTGCTTTAATTGCAGCGCCCAGATAACCAACTTCCCCCGCGTGCAGTTCGTCTACTTGAACTTGAGTCGGTGAAAGGATGCCCAATTCATCGATGACATATTCCTTACCCGAAACCATCAACAAAACTCGATCGCCCTTTTTGACACTTCCGTCCATCACCCGGAAATACACAATTACCCCGCGATAAGCGTCGTAATAACTGTCAAAAATTAGCGCCCGCAGCGGTTTGTCAACAGTATCCTGCGGCGGCGGCACCTTTTCGACGATCGACTCCAAAATCTCATCTATACCAATTCCTTCCTTAGCAGAAGCCTCAATCGCCCCGCTACAGTCCAGACCGATAATTTCTTCAATTTCCCCTTTTACCCGTTCCGGTTCTGCCCCCGGCAGGTCAATTTTATTTAAAACTGGAATAATTTCCAGATTGTTTCCCAAGGCAAGGTAGACATTTGCCAGGGTTTGTGCTTCCACGCCTTGAGATGCGTCTACCACCAGCAGCGCCCCTTCGCAAGCAGCGAGCGATCGCGACACCTCGTAAGAGAAGTCCACGTGTCCGGGAGTGTCGATCAGATTCAGCACGTACTCCTGACCGTCCTTGGCAGTGTAATTCATCCTAGCCGCTTGCAGCTTGATCGTAATGCCGCGTTCGCGTTCGAGCTCCATATTGTCTAAAAACTGCTCCTTCATCTCCCGTGCTTGCACAGTCCCAGTCGCCTGCAACAGGCGATCGGCCAAGGTGGATTTTCCGTGGTCGATGTGAGCAATAATCGAAAAATTACGAATGCGAGATACAGGGACGTTAGTCATGTTTTTTATCGAAGAGCTAATCGGCAAAGGATACTTTTTGTTGTATGATTACACAAGCAAGAGTAGAGTGCTTACTTCAAGCTCTTACTGGGGATTGAGATGAAACCACAAGTGAGGCAAACCTCAAGAGTATCAGTTATTACCCTTTCAAGTGTCCGACCGAGCCCGAACACCCAAAAGGAAAAAACTTTTCTCTCTCTCATTGTACAGAAACCTGTTAAGCGGTTGAGGAAAGGTTGGGTGCAAATCAGGGGCTGCAAATATCTCGTCCAGTCGGTTGTCATGAAAAGAATTGAAACTTAAGAATTAAAACTAGGATTTTTTAACTATGAGCGAATCAAGTATACCCTCCCACAGTTCGTCAGAAAAAGTGGAACTATCTATCCATATAGATTCTGAACTGCTAGACCAAATTAAGCACTTGACAAATGACCCCAGTAAAGTCATAGAAACAGCTATCAAGCAGTGGCTCAGAGGCGAGCGCCGCGAAGACGAGCTGGCTATGAATTTGCGCCGCAACCCCCCAGTCCCGCCCCGCGGCGAGTGGAACGACTGAGGTTCCCGGGTACGAGACGGCGCGCGCAAATCTGCTGGCTGTAAAGTTTCTGGATGTAAAATATCGATCGCCCGCGCGATCGATAAACTTCGTAACTATTCAAGGTGACGGAAAAAATGCGCGAGCCAGTCCCCGACTTGAGTTGGCCGCAGGCTCAATTTTTAGCGGATTTTTCAAACTCGATTCTTGATCTGTCGAGATTTCTAATTGCTAAATCTGAATTTTTATTTTTTAATTACCCAAAATGGCTGACAACAAATAGTTTTGAGTTTTGAGTTGAGTTCAGAATTAAAGAATTAATATTTTTTAGTTTATTAATAACTCAAAAATCAATGGTATCAGCCTAAAATACTTGCAAATAGTGAGTTGTGAGCGGTTAATTATTAATTAAAAAGCCAACCAATTTTTAGTGGCTTAATAACTCAAAACATAACAGTCGAAGCCCAAAATAATTTTGAGTATTGAGTTTTTAATTAAAAACTCAATACTCACAAATCCGAACTACTTTCATCCCCTACTCTGATGGACTCTAACCAAGATTTCCGGCGATCGAGCCTCGCCTCTACAGCCTTTTTTCAAGAGTTAGGGGCAGAATTAGTATTTACCCAAGACGCAAGGGGTCGATATCTATCTTTTTACTGGCAAAAAGCCGAACAGTACAACCTCACAGCAGAACAAATTGTCGATCGACCCCTCAGCGAAACCCTGCAACCTATCGCCCCTGCGCCTTATATCGAGATCCTGCGGCGGGCGCTCGAAACCCTCGTACCGCAACGCTTCAGCTATCCATTTCGCCACGCCCGACAATATTTTCTCTTCGATTTGACAGTCACTCCGGCGATCGACTCAAACGGCAAAGCTGCAAAAGTCTTAGTTATGGGAAGACTGCTGTCTGACAAACCCGCATACAGACCCCCAAATTCCCCAGAATTCATCGCCCATCCAGCTTTGCCATCCGCCTCGGAGACCCGCCAACAAATGCTGCTTCCAGCAAGCCGTATCGGTCGATCGCTCCCTCCCTACTCGGAAATTGACCGCAAAACCATCTCCAAAATTGCTCAAAACCTGCACAGAACCCTCGACCTAAAGACAATTTGGCAGCAAACTGTTAACAGTTTGGGTCAAGTCTTGAACGCGAGTCGCTGCATCATCTGTTCCTACAAAAAAGACAGCGAAAATCTCGAATCCTCCCCCTTCCTTGCCTCGGAAAATCAACAAAATTCGACCGCCGCAGCAGCCGAATTACAGCAGTCAATTGCCAGCGATCGCTCGCCCCCGCTTTCCCCAGATCAAATCGAAAATCTCCAATCGAAAACTTTTAAAGTAGTCGCTGAGTATCGCCAAGAACCTTACTCTTCTATGCTGGGATTAGAACTGCGCGCAGCCGAACAGCCGGGGTGGATTCAAACTTTAGCCACCCTCAAACCAGTAGCAGTCGATTACGCCTTCCCCGCCGCCGATCCCTTCAACCGCCATTCTGCGCTCGTAGCAGCTACCTCCTATGAAGACCAACCCAATGCAGTGATATCTTTGCACCGCTGCGGCAGTTCCCCGAAATGGAGTCCTCTCGAACTTGAATTCGCCCGCGAGTTAGTCGCTGAAGTCGGCAGTGCGATCGCCCACGCTACACTTTACCAAGAATTAGAACAGGCCCGCGCCGAAGCCGTAGCTCTTTCCCAACTTAAAAGTCAATTTCTCGCCAATACTTCTCACGAACTCCGCACCCCCCTCAACGGCATCCTCGGCTTCCTGAAACTGCTTGTGGATGGCATGGCAGATGACCCCGAAGAAGCGCACCAATTTATCGAAGAAGCTTACCGCTCCGCAGTACATTTGTTCAATGTGATTAACGATATTTTGGATGTCGCTAAAATCGAAGCTGGCAAAATGCACTTAGACCTCGCTCCAGTCAAACTCGGCGAACTGTTGCAACAAGTTGAGAATTTTACACAGGTTCAAATCCAGCAAAAGCGATTGCAATTTCAAATCCAAAAACCCCCTGTGGAGGACGAGATTATTTTGTATGCCAACTACCAACGCCTGCTTCAAGTAGTTTTGAACCTCACGGGCAATGCGATTAAATTTACCGGGGAAGGGGGAATTCGCATCAGTGCCGAAGTTATTAAGAAAAAGGTGACTGTTCACAACCAGCAGTTCCCCGGAATGGTAAAAATTCGAGTCGCTGATACTGGCATTGGGGTTTCTCTCGACAAGCAAGATAAATTATTTGAGTCGTTTTTTCAGGTGGACGGCGATCGTACCCGACAATACGGCGGCACCGGTTTGGGATTGGCTATTTCTCAAAAACTGATAGAAGCAATGGGGGGTACAGTAAATTTTTACAGTATGGGGGAAGGACTCGGATCGACTGTTACTTTTACTGTGCCACTTTATCAAGAACCACTCTTTAAAAATTAATCACCGGTAATCGGTCATTGGTCATTGGTAATCGGGACGTTGAAGCAAGAAGCAAGAAGGAATAAGGAATAAGGAATAAGCAATAAAGAAGAAGCAAGAGGGGATCGGAAATAAGGAAGAAGAAAAAAACAGCCATCCGTTTATCCCTGACTTCCGTTTCGTGAATAAAGGTAATTGATAATTCGTAATTTTCCTACACAGACAGTTCGATCGCCCGCCCCAGTATCAATTTTTACTTTATCCGCCGCCAAGCTCCCTCCTTGGGTGTTTTGGACTCAGACCGATCGCCCCCGCCACTTCCGGGCTACCCTGAATTCGGATCGGTGGAATCCGGGGGTAGGGATAACAGCTCTCTCGATCTGTCCGCTAGCGGCTCACATCTGCGAGTAAACCCCCGCAAACCGCCAACTTTACAAGAACTTAATCCCAACTTATACCAGTGATTCAGCTTCCCAATCCCCTACTGTAAAAGATTTTTAAGAAAGCTGGACGCTCTCAGTTCTATGTGAGAATCATAAAGATATAGTAAAGACACCAAAACTACTTAGTAATGTTTGAGGGCGTGTGGCAACATTTAAGTATAATTACGTAAGTTCTAAGTTGAACAGCCTGCCGCTGGCAAATTCACTAAGATTCCTGCTCTGTTGGCCCAGTGGTAAACTTTTGCCAGTCTAGTAGAAAAAGGGTGGCTATGAATCAGCAAATATCAGCTCAATCGCAAAAACTTTTACTGCAAATTGGTAGAAAGATTCGTCGAACCTTGGATCTCGATACCATCTGGCAGCAAACAGTTAACAGTCTGGGACAAACACTAGGCGTCAGCCGCTGCATCATTTGTCCCTATCAAAGTTCTAGCCTGCAAGTCAAAGTAGCTGCTGAATACTGCCAAGAACCCTTTCTACCCATGCTAGGAATGGAAATCTCGCTCACAGCAGAACCTCATTTCATTCAAGCTCTCGCCACCCTCGAACCGGTGGTAGTAGAGTCCTTTGCAGCCGATGACCCTTTTGAGCGGCAGTCGCTGCTAGTGCTGGCTACTGCTTATCAAGAGCAACCTAACGGCATAATTAGCTTGCATCGGTGCAAGGGCGGATCGTCGAGGAAGGGTAAGACCGATCGACCTTGGACTCAATGCCAGATCGAATTCGCACAAGAACTTGCCGAGCAAGTAGGAAGTGCGATCGCCCTCGCCACCCTTTATCAAGAGCGCAGGGAGCGAGTACAAGGACTATCCCAGCTCAAAAAGCAATTCATGTTGAAGGCGTCCCACGAGCTCCGCACTCCCCTAAATCACATCATCGGCTATCTACAACTAACCATAGACGATCAAGCTGACGATCCGATCGAGGAGAGAGATTTTATCGAAGAAGCTCACCGTTCGGCTATCCACCTTGCTAAGGTAATTTCCAATATCTTAGATTACATTGAGTTAAGTGAAGCTTGCCAGAGCCACGCAGAGTTAGCCACTTTCCGGAGCCAGGAGAACTCTGGGCACCAGTAAAGATTCAACACGAGCCTTAAAAAAGTCGAATATTTAACTAACGTGCAGACAAGTTTTTTGCGTGGAAAATCTGACAGTTAATTTATAGATTCCCTTAATAAAGTCGGTGGCTGATTACTCAATTATTTTTAGTCATTAGGGTTTTATAAAGCACAGCATACTAACTATTAAACGTAGCATCTGGGTTTATTTACAGCATATTCCATGTATATGCGGTACACACAATCTTGCGACGCACCTTAGTTGCGTCGCCCTCAAAAATCTGCAAGTTTTATCAAATATGAAGCAGCGACGCACCCTATCGAATTGCCAGCCCAGCAGCACGCTCAAGAAGCGATCGCTTCTTGAGTGCGGGTAACTCCCCTATCCAGTGAATGTGGGGCTTCTCGCGGTTAAGCTAAACTAGATGGGTGTCAAGAGAAAGAGGGATTTATGACAGAGCAAGCCAACGCTCGCGATTTGTTTCGCGCTGCTTACGAACACCGCTACACCTGGGATGCCAACTTTCCCGGTTACAGTGCCGATATTGAACTCAAACAGGGCGAGGAAATATACACCGGTCATGTTTCCATCAAACCCGACATGAGTGTGGAAGTCAGCGGCATTGAAGACGAGGAAGTGCAGCAAAGCGTCTACACCCAAATGCGCGATATTGTCACCCACCGCAAACGCTCGACATTTGAAAAATCTCACGGCAAAAATAGCTTCACCCTCGGCGAGAAGGACAGCACCGACGCTGTGGATATTTTAGTGCAAGGCGACTCAATGGGTTCTAACTATAAAATCCGAGGTCTCTCAATTTGTCAAGTCAGCCGGGTGATGGGCCGCATGGCTTTCGTAATTGACACGCACAACAGCTTAGAGACACCCGAAGGTTCTTTGGCCAGCCACTACGATGCCGTTTTCCGCAACCCCCAAACCGACGAAATCATCAAAGAACTCGAATTTGAAGATACCTTTGAGAAGATAGGCGACTATTATGTCATGACCAAGCAAGTAGTTCGATCGAAAGAAAAAGGTCAACTGACAACAACCGAGTTCAACTACTCCCACGTCAAACTGCTAGAACCAGCAGTAGTGTAGCGCGATCGAAAACCCGATTTCTTAAATAAAATGGGGTTTTTTGGTTAACGTATCAGAATCAACTTGATTTGGCAGCAAGTAAGGCTACGATCGAACGAGAGAGCGAACTCATATCTAGCATCAGCGTGACAGAAACCGGGTTTCCTGCAGCCAGCCCACCAGAGTGTCCAGGTCTTTTGTCAAGAAACCGGGTTTCTTAAATCAAATCCCGCGCGGTTGAGAATGCTGCCCTGCCGTCAAATCCAACAAAATCTACTGCAAGAAATCATCACAGAGGCGAAATATGACACTAGCACTAACCAAAGATAACGTCGAAACAGTTCTCGATGAAATGCGCCCCTACCTGATATCCGACGGTGGCAACGTCGAACTCGTAGAAATCGACGGCCCCGTGGTACACCTGAGACTGCAAGGAGCTTGCGGCTCTTGCCCCAGTTCCACAATGACTCTGAGAATGGGCATTGAACGCCGCCTGCGCGAGGCCATCCCAGAAATTGCCGAAGTCGAACAGGTAATGTAATTAGTCAGTTGGTAATTGGCAGTTGACTGTTGACAGTTGACGGTTGACAGTTGGCAGTTGACGGTTGACGGTTGACAGTTGACGGTTGACAGTTGACGGTTGACAGTTGACGGTTGACAGTTGGCAGTTGACAGTTGACGGTTGACAGTTGACTGTTACCAATTACCAAATTAAATTACCAATTACCAAATTAAATTACCAATTACCAATTACCAATTACCAATTACCAATTACCAAATTCAATGTCTCACCCCCTGTATGTAGCCTTCATTTGGCACCAACATCAACCGCTGTACAAATCCAGAGTATCAGCTAACTCCACAGAGGCTCAATACCGACTGCCTTGGGTGCGCTTGCACGGAGTCAAAGACTACTTGGATTTAGTGCTAATGCTGGCAAAATATCCCAAGCTTCATCAAACCGTAAACTTGGTTCCCTCCTTGATTTTGCAGATAGAAGACTGCATCGCAGACAAAGCATTAGACCCTTACTTGACGGTGACACTAAAGCCAGCAGAAATTTTAACCATCCCAGAACAAGAGTTCATTTTAGAACACTTTTTTGACGCCAATTACCACACTCTGATTCAGCCGCATCCCCGCTACGATCGACTCTACACTCAGCGGCAGGAAAAAGGCATTCAGTGGTGTTTGGCAAACTGGAAGTTGCAGGATTTTAGCGACTTGCTGGCGTGGCACAATTTAGCTTGGATTGACCCGATGTTTTGGGACGACCCCGAGATTGCAGGGTGGCTCAAACAAGGACAAAATTTTAGTTTGACCGACAGAAAAAACATCTACTCAAAACAAAAAGAAATCCTCGCCCGCATCATTCCCCAGCACCGTAAAATGCAAGCTGAGGGACAGTTGGAAGTCTCCACAACCCCCTACACGCACCCGATTTTACCGCTGCTTGCCGACACCAACGGCGGCCGCATAGCTATCCCAAACATGACGCTGCCACAACACAGGTTTCAGTGGGCAGAAGATATTCCCCGACACCTGAGAAAAGCCTGGGAAATGTATGAAGACCGGTTTGATTGCCAACCGCGCGGTTTGTGGCCGTCGGAACAAGCAGTCAGCCCGGAAATTTTGCCCTACATTGCCAAACAAGGCTTTAAGTGGATAGTCTCGGACGAAGCAGTATTGGGGTGGACAATTAAACACTTTTTCAACCGCGACGCGGCAGGGAATGTCTGCGAACCAGAATTCTTATATCGCCCTTACCGTTTAGAAACTCCTGACGGCGATTTAGCCATAGTATTTAGAGACCACAGATTGTCCGACTTGATCGGGTTTACTTACGGTTCGATGGAACCGAAAAAAGCAGCATCAGATTTAGTGGGACACTTAGAAGCGATCGGCAAAACTCTCAAACACCGACAGTCCGACGGCCAAACAGCTTTAGAAAATCCCTGGTTAGTTACGATCGCCCTAGACGGCGAAAATTGCTGGGAATTCTATCCCCAAGACGGCAAACCGTTCTTAGAATCCCTCTATCAAACTCTCAGCGACAATCCAGATATCAAATTAGTCACAGTCTCGGAATTTCTCGACAAATTCCCAGCAACCGAAACAATTCCCGCAGCCCAACTGCACACCGGTTCCTGGGTAGACGGTTCCCTCACAACTTGGATCGGCGATCCCGCGAAAAATCGCGCTTGGGACATATTAGGGCCCGCGAGACAAATGCTGGCAAACCATCCAGAGGCCACAGAAGAAACCAACCCAGAAGCTTGGGAAGCGCTTTATGCGGCCGAAGGTTCCGACTGGTTCTGGTGGTTTGGCGAGGGTCACACGTCGAACCAAGATGCCATGTTCGACCAGCTATTTCGCGAACACGTAGCGGGAATTTACGAAGCTCTCGGCGAGCCCGTACCCCCGGAAGTGCGCCGGCAAGTAGAGGTGCACGAGGTTCAAGGCGACCACCTGCCGCTGAGCTTTATTCACCCGGTAATTGACGGTATCGGCAACGAACAGGATTGGGACAAAGCCGGCCGGATTGAAGTTGGGGGAGCAAGGGGTACGATGCACCGGAGTTCGGCAATTCAGCGGCTTTGGTACGGGGTTGACCACTTGAATTTTTACATTCGCGCCGACTTCAAGGCAGGGGTGCGGCCGGCAATTGATTGCCCTCCAGAGTTAAATTTGTTCTGGTTTTATCCCGATCGCACGATGAAAAACAGTCTGATTCCGCTGTCGGGTTTGCCCGACGAAGCACCGCTAAACTATCGATTCCACCATCAGTTAGAGATTAATTTGCTGACGAAATCTATTGCGTTTCACGAAGCAGGAGAGGGCGATGAGTGGCAGCCCCGCCTCAGCCGGGCCCAAGTGGGATTGGATAAATGTTTGGAGATAGCAGTGCCCTGGGCGGATTTGCAGATTATGCCCGACTGGCAGGTGAGGCTGATTGCAGTTTTATCGGAAGGGGAGCGTTACTCTACCTCTATGCCGGAAGATGCTTTGATTGCGATCGGAATGCCGTAAAAAGTCATTAGTTATTAGTCATTAGTCATTAGTCATTAGTCATTAGTCATTAGTCTGTAGGGGCGGGTTTCACCAGCTTTCATAGAACGGCGAACCCAAATACATATAAACCCGCCCCCGCCAACTGAATTAGTCAACAGTCAACAGTCATTAGTCATTAGTCATTTTTTGAACTAACAAACAATTAAATAATTATCACTTCTTTTTGAATTGGGGCTTCTACTCTGGCTGCCTAATGCCTAGATCGTTTCGATCGCGTCCGGTCGATCTAGCGCTATAAAATTTGTTTGTAGTGAGGACTGAAGTCCTCATAAAAAAGAGGACTTCAGTCCTCGCTAAAAACCGTATAATGATTAATTTACCGGAGCTCATATCATTAGTCATGGGGAAATTAACAAACTAATGAGCCGCATTTTACTCTTGGTCGATCGCCACCAATTACCTAATTTGCCGATCGGACACCTCAACAACGAGCATGAGGTGATTATACCCGATCGCGCGCCACTGCCAAACTCCGAATTTACCTTTCCCCAAATCGCTTTTGACTTGTGCATTCTCGACGAGGCAAATTTCGATCGAATCGGGCCCCTGGTAGAAGCACTAAAAGCTGCTGCCGAGCCGATATTTTTACCGTTCTTGCTCCTCAGTAAATCCCAAACGCCTGCTCTTTCTGAACAGCCATTTTCGCAGCAGGCAAAACAACTCGAACGCAGAATAGACGATTTGATCGTAAGTCCTGCCGAACCCGCCCAACTGCACTTGCGGGTAGAGAATTTGTTGGCCCGCAGGCGGCTGTCGCTAGAACTCCACAGACTTCAGGAAGTAATTAAAGAACGGAATTTTACAGAAAGTTTGTTAATCGACTCGCTGCAAACGGCAAACGAAAACCTGCAACGGGAAATCGCCAAGCGGGCGGAGGTAGAAACTGCACTGCGAGAAAACTCCTATCTCAACTCGCTGATGAATGCCATGCCAGATATTGTCTGCTTCAAAGATGACGAGGGCAGGTGGCTGGAGGCAAATCAAGCGATATTGGAAGTGTTCGACCTAGAAAAAATAGACTACCGCGGCCTCAAAGATTCTCAACTAGGAGAACTCAGCAGTTTTTACCGCGAGGCCCTAGAGGCGTGCGAGGTGAGCGATCGAGAAGCGTGGGAAAAAGGTACCCTTTCTAGGGGGGAAGAAATGATTCCCCGATCGGACGGTACTGTGAAAATCTACGATGTCATTAAAGTACCCGTATTTCACCCCGACGGCAGACGCAAAAGTATCGTGATTTTGGGTCGCGACATTACCGAACACAAGCAAACTAGAGACGAACTCGTGCGCTTGGCGTCGATTGTCGAGTCTTCCGACGACGGCATTGTCGGCAAAACCCTCGCCGGGACAATTCAGAGCTGGAACGCTGGAGCAGAGAAGATTTACGGCTACTGTGCGGCGGAAATCAAGGGGCAGTCGATCGAGATTTTAGCAATACCCGAACGCCCCAAAGAAATGCCCCAAATTCTGGAACATATTAGGGCTGGAGCCAGCATCGACCATTACGAAACCGTGCACTTGCGGAAAGACGGCCAACAGATAGATGTGTCCCTGACGATTTCTCCGATTAAAGACGCCACAGGAGCGGTAACGGGCATTTCGACAATCGCTCGCGACATCAGCGACAGCAAGCGAGTCGAAAAAGCCTTTGAACAACTCCGCCACCAAACAGAAATGATTTTGTTCTCCGCAGGAGAAGGAATTTGCGGGTTGAACAGACATGGAAAAGTAACTTTTGTCAATCCCGCGGCGGTGAGAATGGCAGGCTGCGAATCGAAGCAATTGATCGATCGACCACTCCATGAAACCATAAAGCGTTCACAGGAAGAAAGCTCAAAGACGATCGAGCAACTCTCACCTGCAACAGACATGAATTCAGGCTCTGAACTTGCCGCAGGCTTCGCCGCACCGCCGGCCCGGGCCAAACTGCTGCCGAACCGGGTAAGTTCTCAAATTTTAGCCACCTTGGAAGACGGAGAGGCGCGGCGCGTCACCGATGAGGTTTTTTGGCGGCGAGACGGCACCAGTTTTCCGGTTGAGTATGTTGTCGCTCCGATGCGAGAACAAGGCGAAATTATTGGAGCTGTGGTGACTTTTAAAGATATCACCGATCGGCTGGCAGTCGAGCGTATGAAAGATGAATTCATCTCTGTTGTCAGCCACGAACTGCGGACGCCCATGACCTCGATTCACGGCGCTCTCGGCCTCCTCAACAGCGGCCTGCTTGACACTTACCCCCAGAAAGCTAAGCGGATGCTGGAGATTGCTGTCACTAACACTGACCGCTTGGTGCGCTTGGTCAACGACATCCTGGATTTAGAGCGGATGGAGTCGAGTTACAGCACTGCCATCAAACAAACTTGCAATGTGGCTGAGCTGATGTTGCAGGCGGCTGACGAGATGCAGGGAATGGCTCAGCAGGCGGGAGTTACTCTGTCGGTGAGGCCTGTGGGGGCGCAATTGCGGGCTGTTCCCGATCGGCTAATTCAAGCCTTGACAAATTTGCTCAGCAATGCAATAAAATTTTCTCCCTCCGGGGCTACGGTTTGGCTGAGCGGGGAGTTGACCCACAATTCGGATTTGCCAGAAAAAGCTGGGTTGAAGTCGGTGTCCTCCCCGTCTTTGTTGTCTTCTGAGCCTGCCACGGCCGATCGGCACTTGCCAGTCCCGAGCTCGTCCATTCTGATTGCTGTTCAAGACCAAGGACGGGGCATTCCGGCAGACAAGCTGGAGATGGTCTTTGAACGCTTTCAACAGGTTGATGCTTCTGATTCTCGTCAGAAGGGAGGTACTGGTTTGGGGCTGGCTATTTGTCGCAGTATCGTGCAGCAGCACGGGGGCAGGATGTGGGTGGAGAGCGTTTTGGGGGAGGGCAGCACTTTTTTCTTAAGTCTGCCAGTTCTAAGGGAGGGGCTTGCAACTGAAAGTTAGTTTCTACCCTGGTGTACCCAAAGTTACTAATTTTTTGGTGGAGATTTTTGGATCGAGTCACCGACAAACAATCTCAGCCGTTTCTGCCGGTCGGAGACTGCGAGCAAAAATCGCGATTTGAGGTAGAAAAGCGGCTTTTTTTGGGGGAATATTTTACAGCAACCGCGCCCGAAGGTTAGGATGTTCTTAGTTGTTGAAACCCTTGCGGTCGATCGCAACTTCGGTCTTCCTTCTTCTTTCTTTTTACCCGCTCGCGAAGCCGAGGGCTTTCTTCCTTCTGCTATACAGTTTTGAAAATTTACTGTAAAGTGCGATCGGGTAAGATAATTTGCTTTTCAAAATATTCACATTTCGCCTCTAGTCTACGATCGTTTCTCATTCCTAAAAAAATGTTTATTTTGACCGCCAAGCGCATCTTGGTTATTGACGATGCAGAAGATATTCGGGAAGTGGCTCAAGTCAGTCTTGAGGTGGTGGGGGGCTGGGAAGTCCTGACTGCGAGTTCTGGCCGCGAGGGTGTTGCTAAGGCTCTTGCCGAACAGCCTGATGCTATTCTATTGGACGTGATGATGCCCGACCAAGACGGGCCTACTACTTTTTTACAGTTACAAGCTAATAATGCTACGCAGCACATTCCGGTAATTTTATTAACGGCTAAGGCTCTCGCTGGCGACAGGCGGATGTTCGCGGATTTAGGGGTTGTGAGCGTGATTGCTAAGCCTTTTGAACCGATGTTTTTGGCGGCTCAAGTGGCTGAAGCTTTGGGCTGGGAGCAAGAATAGGTCGATCGCCCGCATTGAATTGTGCAGTTTTTCAAGCAGTAGTTTTGCAGGCAAAGAGAGTTAAAAAAAACTTGGTTTCTTTGGTATGGTGCCTCATCTAGAATCCAGTCGATCGTACAGCATCAGTGTAAGCACTTATGCCCCGTACCTTTCGTCCTGTCAGCTTAAGACTAAAAACCAGATTCCGGCAGGCAGGCGTTTCAACACTGTCAGTATTTGAGGTGAAATTGATACCAATAGGCGATGCCTAAATTCCTATTCCTAGTGCGTTTATTTAACCGGATTCGGACTCAGCCATGAACTCAATATTCCTGCAGGTTTCTCGGAAAAATATAAGCTGACAAGAGTATTTTACTTTTTGTGACAACTCGGTTGTCTTCATAAGTTCTTCAGGTTTTGGTATTAAGTTTAAGCACATCGTCAGGGATCGATCCTGACTCTTGGCAGACACATTGGGAGAAGACGACTATGCCCTCAGCTTACATTTTGCTACTAATAGTTTCTCTGGTGGCCGTCTGGATTTACTGGCAAACATCTCAAGATATTTTTGTTCTTGTGGCTTTAGGCGGACTCGGTTGTTTTCTTTGGGGTTTCTCTTGGGCCCCTTGGAGTGTTCAGCTTCTGATTGTGGTGTTGCTGTTAGGTCTCCAAAAGTGCTATTTGCGAGACGCTCACAGTTGTGAGTGAAAGTGTGAGTGAAAGAGATTTTTTACTGTTGTGTCTGGAGTTCAGATGCGCCGGCATTCGTCAATCTTTGTAATGATTCGGTTATCGCTGCATTATCTGAAAAAAGGTTTAAAATATCATGAATAGTTGCCCTTGTTGCTCCTCTCAATTGCTCCGCCACGCTCGCCACAATCGCGTTTATTGGTTCTGCTCGCACTGCTGGCAGGAAATGCCGGATCTGTCGGAGATGATTTTAGGTAACAGCGCGCGGACTCACAAACGCGACGGTTTGGTGAAGCTTCCTGCTTTGACTCCTAAATTGAGGATTTTGGATTCGGTAGTAATTGCTTAGTTTGCTGGAGTTAGTCTCGCGATAAATATTGAGACAGAAAAATTTTTTGATTGTGCCATCTGTTGGATTTTTTAATAAAAAATGCAAAAGCCCCTTCAGCGTGATGAAGGGGACTTATTAGTGGGCGGGCGATCGCACTTGTGATGGGGTCGATCGATCGCCTGAATTACAGCTATTGTATGCAGTTAAGCTGATTACATCAAACCGATTTGAGAGAGAATGCCTTGACCGGTGAGGAATTCGGTAGCTAAGCCGATAACGAAGCCCAGCATTGCCAAACGGCCGTTCCAGGTTTCAGCGAAATCAGTAAAGCCCAACTTTGTGTCTTTGTTTTCCATGACCAGAAACCTCGTTTAATTTCAACCTTATGTAACTAAACTTAACACAAGAGTAGAAACATTGCAACATATTTTTACATTTGGTTTTTCAATGCCGGAGATAAGCGGGATGGGCCCGCAGGGAGAGGGGCTCGCGGGCGATCGCATCGGAGGCGAGAAACCCGGTTTCTTCTTGTATTTTTCGTGACTCGTCGCAAAATCTCGTAGAAACCGGGTTTCTGAGGTCAGGGCGCGTAGGTCGAAGGATGTCAGAAAAATAATTTTTAGTTAATATAAAATAGCAAAAATCTAGTGACACTCCGCCTGGGTTGCCCCGGAAGAGCAAACCCTAATTGTTTCGCACACAGCATAATTCCGGGGCACCATGCAATCTGAATCTATTAGATGCGAAGGTATTTCACAAAAATACTCATCACCTCACCACTTTTAGCAGTTGGTAGCAGGGGACTCCAGACACCAACCTCAGCGTACCCGCGCGCGTGGAGTAGGTAAATTGTACTCCTGACAGCTTGGGGAGAACCTATCAGCAGATGTTTGAGGGGTTCTTTCTCAGGATTTGCTGTGTCGGGAGTTAGCAGGGACGCGGGAAGTTGAATGGCGTCGCTGCTGGAATTGGATAAAAAACTCTGTGTCACAGTGATTAAAGGCTTTTGCTAGTTGAGTGCTACATCCAAAAAATACAACACCCAGCCCGCTTGACACCAAAAACTTAGTGTAAATATTCCCCTATTTTTTTAGATTTATTTTTGATTCTTTCTAGTACCTCTTCCAAAAAATCTTCATTTTTGCCAGCAACCTCTATCATCTCTCGCAGCGTGTCAGCGTATGACAAAGTACGCTTGTGGTGGTCTGGCATTTTTTCAAAACCCGGCCCCCACCGCTTGACGGCATCAATATTAACGCCTAAAACTTTTACCAGAAGCAGGTTGCAACGCGCTTTGTAGCCTCTGGCTTTTTCTTCTTCTTGTGTGGCGTGGAACCACCGACGGCAAAAATCCCAAGCTTCCATTGACTCACTCAGCCAGCTAAACCATTTGTCGCGTCGCGACGTTCTGCAAGTTCGCAACATAGGGTAAAAATTACACTGTTTTAGGATTATGGTATCATCCCATTTGGTGTAAAATTTCCCCTAATAGACTATAGCTGACAATTGAGACTTACCCACAAGTAGCCAGAAACCGGGTTTTTTTGCGAAAATACTTCGCTGCATCCCGCAGATTCGATAAAAAACCCGGTTTCTTTTGTCGGATCGCATAAGTCCCGTTCATAAAATCAAGCTCAAAAAATAAATCAGATTACCCATTGATATTTTAGAATTAATGTGCAAGCATCAAATTAGTATAGCTGAGATAAACACCCTCATTCAAAAGCAAGGAGTGTTGGTTAAGTCGTCTCAGCGAGGATGATCGTTTATTTCGGCTGGCACAACATTTGTTTAAATGTGTATATCAACGGGTTTTTAGAACCCCTAGCCGAAGTTTACGCATCGTATCGCTGAGACGCTAACCAAACAAATACAAACTAATTTCATAGTTTGTTACTAGAGCCATTTGTTAAATGGAAAAGCTCATTTTTGAGCGAACCCAAAAACAATACTTCGTGCTAGATGGGTAATTTATTGATGCTGTCTGCTCACCCTTTTTTAGGAACGATCCAATGACAGACAATCATCGAACCACAGGCCAACAAAAAAGCCAGTCTCAGCCTTTAGTTTCCATTTATTGGGATTATCAGAACATCTCTCATTACAAACGAGCCAAAGATTTATTACTCTTTGCTAGTGGACTGGGATGTGTCGTCAACCGAAAAGTTTACAACAATTGGGAAAAACCAAATAAGGAAGTAAAAGAAACTTTACGCTGTCTAGATTTTGAATTTGTTCATGAACCGGTAAAAATCACAGGTGCTGTAGACTTTAATTTGTTTGGCGAGTGCTATAGCGAGGCGTCAAGTAGCCTATACCCACACACATTTATTATTGTGTCTGGAGACGGCTACGGTGAAATTTTGATTCGCAAGCTGCATGAAAAGGGGAAGAAGGTAATAATTGTTGCCCGCAAAGGTAATGATAGTCACAATCTCAAAAAGCTGGCGGATGGATTTTACTTTGTCGATGAATTGCCAAAGTCGATCGAGACTTACAAACTGACTGCCTAAACTTCTTAGACATTCACCATGTCGCAGATAGCAAAAATCCAGTTTGTTTGATAAACTAGATTCTCCAAACCTACCGCTATCTGCGGCTGTTTCATGTCCACATAACAACACCAAAATCAAAAAAAAATAACCCTTACAAAACTCCCATGCCATTAACTAATCCAACACAAGAACTCAAAATTACCTTTCCAGAATTCAACAATGAAAAACTGCTGCGCCAAGCCCTCACACACCGTTCCTACGTCAACGAAAACCCCACATTCCGCGAAGAAGACAACGAACGCTTAGAATTTCTCGGCGATGCTTTGCTGACTTTTCTCAGCGGCGAATATCTCTATCAGCGTCACCCAGAAATGGGAGAAGACCAACTGACTCGCCGGCGTTCTGCATTAGTAGATGAAAAACAATTAGCCAGATTTGCTACTGAAATCAATTTAGACTTAAAAATGCGGCTGGGAAAAGGAGCTTATCGAGAAGGTGGGATTACCAACCCAAATTTGCTCAGCAGCACTTTTGAAGCATTTATTGGCGCTTACTATCTCGACACGCAAGATATGGACAAAGTTAGCCAGTTTGTGTGGCAAATGTTTGATTCTGTTCCCGAAAATGTTGTGGAAACTCGATCGACTGTAGACTCGAAAAATCGCTTTCAAGAATGGGTACAAGCCAACGGTGACACGACTCCCCCCAAATACGTGACAGTCCAAGCAGGAGGAACGCCTCACGCTCCCGAATTTCTCGCTAAAGTTTATGTTGGAGACAAATCCTATGGAGAAGGTAAAGGCAAAAGCAAAAAAGATGCTGAGAAAAATGCGGCGGAAGATGCGCTAGCAAAGCTGAAAAAACGCGGACCGATCTAAACTTGAAAACACGGGTAAAAACTACTAGCTTTTTTGTGCGATTGGGGCATCGGCGTTAGCGAAGCGATCCGAAGGAAAGCCCTCGAAGACGATCGCCCGAATTGATTGCCAGAGTCCACAATCGGCTATAATCAGGACTTGCCTAAGTGTTACCGCCGTCGATCGAGGGTGGCAATGGCAGAAATTCGTTGACGAGTGCCCGAGTGTCGATCGTAATTTTGGGAAATATCAGAGCAATTCATGTCTACTCAAAACCAGACTACCCTAACTATTGAAGAAGCACAGCAAATCCTCAAAGATTTCACTTGTCTGGATATGCAATCTGTAGCATCGCCGCTGGAAAAACAGGCCCTCCGTCAAGCGATTTTGCTGGTAGCAAGTTTGTCGGATTATCAAATGTTGGGAGTGTGCGCTTCTTCGACGGATGAGGGGTTTTTAGCTTTAGAAGCTTATTTGAAAGCTTTGGGATATCAAGCTGTTTTAGATCCCAATGCTGTCTCGACCTTTGCTGGTTCGGTTTATATTAAGTTCAATACTTTGAAGGGTTCGTATTATGTTGACGGTTATATCGGAACTTACCGGGGCGTTTTGATTTCGTGTCAATTTTCCTCAGAAGGTGGAGTTAGCGGTACTTACGGTCATTTACCTCTCGATTTATTTGTTGATTAATTGGGCATTGGGCATTGGGCATTGGGCATTGGGCATGGGAACCAAAAACTAAAAACTAACAAATAACAACAGCCAACAGTCAACTGTCAACAGTCAACTGTCAACAGTCAACTTACCCATTACCAATTACCCATTGCCAAGAATCAATTCTGGCTGTGGTTCCGGTGCAGTTTCTTCGGGTGGCAGTCCCAAAACATCGCTGTACAACTTGACGTATTTCCGGGCCGAAATATCCCAGCCAAAATCTTCTCTCATGCCGCGCTGTTGCAGTTCTTTCCACTTATCTTTGTAGCGGAAACTTTCCCAAGTTCGGATCATGCAGGTGAACAAGTCGAGGGGTTCGTAGCGATCGAAACAGTAACCTGTACCAGTGTTCTCGATCGGATCGTTGTGGGAAACGGTATCGACTAAACCGCCTGTACGGCGAACCATTGGTACGCACCCGTAGCGGAGGGCGAGCATTTGGCTGATGCCGCAGGGCTCGAAACGGCTGGGCATCAGGAAGGTGTCGCAGCCTGCGTAAACGCGACGGGAGAGGGCTTCGTTGTAGAGTAATTGGGTGGACATCCGACCGGGATAGCGGGCTGTCATTTGCCAGAGTTGGGTTTCGTAGTAGCGATCGCCCGTTCCGAGTACAATAAACTGAGCGTCGGTATAGGCCATGAAGCGATCGAGCATTTGAATTATCAAATCCAGCCCCTTCTGTTCTACCAGCCGCGTCACCATGCCCATTAAAAAGGCACCTTTATTCACTTCCAAACCGACTTCTTCTTGCAGGGCAATTTTGTTAGCTGGGCGCTTTTCAATAGTATCAACACTGAATTGTTGATGGATGTACTTGTCAGTTTCTGGGTTGTAAGATTCTGTATCAATTCCGTTCAAAATGCCCGAAACTTTGCCGCCGATGTAAGACAGCAAACCTTCCAAACTTTCCCCGTAAGCTGGGGTTTTGATTTGCTCGGCGTAAGTCGGCGAAACTGTATTTACTCGATCGGCAAACTGTACTGCGGCAGCCATTGTATTGTGACCTTGCATATACCAAGGACACCAAGTCATCTGCTCCAAACGCCAGCGCCACGGCCCTTGATAAGCTAAATTGTGAATAGTAAAAACCGTGCTGATATCGGGGTCTTGGCTCATCCAAACAGGTATCATCCCCGTATGCCAGTCATGACAGTGGATAATTTGGGGCTTCCAGTGATTCCAGGCAAATTCAGCCGCAGCATTGGCAAAGAAAGTGAACCTCCAATCTTCATCTAAACCGCCGTAAACGCGGCGCGGCAAGAAAGATGGATGTTGCAATAAGTATAAAGGTACATCGGTTCCCGGCAAAACAGTTTCAAAGACGGAGAAGTTTTGGAACATGGCCGCCCCATCCCAAACTGGTTTTTTGGGAACGTCCATTTTGTCGGGGATGAAACCGTAGTAGGGCATGAATATGCGGACATCATGTCCCATGCGCCGCAGAAATTTAGGCAAAGCGCCGACGACATCGCCCATACCGCCCACTTTGGCGAGGGGCGCTGCTTCGGCGGATACAAATAAAATTCGCATTATTTTTTTATGTTCCTTGAGGTAGTTAGTCTAGATTAAGTTTAAATGGCGAGGGTCACATTATTAACGTGGCGCCCAAAAAAACGATCGCTGCCCCCAATTTGTAAAGTGTTGTTGCAAATAGCAGATAAGTGCCTAAAAAAGAGCGGCGTAACTCCAATACATAAAGATGTTATGTCTTGCATTGAGAGCATTCTCAGCGATACATGACAAAAAATAGAGTTTGGATACCTAGAGATTGAGAGCGAAAGGGTGACAAAGACAAAAAATATGGTATTTGTAAAAGGCTCCACTTACGCTCGGTATACTATTACTTATGAAGCAGTGAAAAGGTGGGTTTTGGGAAAGTAGCATTAAACCAGTCCTGGTAAAAAAAGAGCGATAGCCCTTCTCCTATCCGCATCGATATGTGGTTAAAAAAAGGGCGATCGCACCACCTTTTTATAGCCACAAAATTATTTGGGATTAAGGAGTTGACAGGTCTTTGACAAAGATTTACAATATAGATGCACCATAGAGAGCAAAACTCAAGTGCATCATTTATAGCTGTACGGTTGTGAGTACCGACAGCTTTTGACCTTAAAATCTTCTGAATATCAAGTCACCGCGCCTAGTCTGTGACGAATGTGAGTTTCGCGAGGCTGGGGGAAGTGGCAAAAAACATTGTGTTTCTTTGCTTCTTCCCCCAGCCTGTTGTTTTAGGAAACAAATTGTAATGTGAGGTAAATTTGATGACAAGTGAGATGAAACGGCAATTTCTGACTGTCTTAGCAGGGGCGATCGCGATCGGCAGCTTAGCTGTGAACCTTAAACCCAGCCAAAGCCAATCAACGTCAGGCTTTATGTGCGATGCTTCATCCGGTTCACCCGCCACGGTGTACCAAAACCGCCAAGGGGTACGGGAGGTTTGGATTAACTGGGTTTCCGACTACTTCCGCGACTCAGGCTACGATCCCATGACGCGCTGCCGCGAAGTCAGCGGGCGCTTGGAAACCTTCCGCCAGAACAAACAGCTAAAGTACGTGACAGTTGGCTACATGAACGGACAGCGAGTGATTTGCACCGCTAGTCAAGTCAACTCACGCTGCGACGGCTTAATTTATACACTCAAACCAGGTCAAGACGCGGTTCGCACATTGTATCAATTTATGGGGTTGCGCGAGGGGCAAGCGGGTGCGCCTGCCCTGTCTGAAAGCGATGCGATGCCTTACATTGACGCGCGCCCGCGGTTAGGGGACGAAGGCGGTAACTCTGTAGCACCTCCTGCGCCGGCTAACAATCGACCCGCACCGGCTAACAATCAGCCGGCACCTCAACAGCCCACTGGCGGTGGAATGCGGGAGCTTTAAGGTGAGCAATTTGCTACGGGTGGTGGCAATTTGTGCGATCGCGGCGAGTCTTTTTCCAGCAAGAATCGCCGCTCAACCGCTGATGGCGAATTCTGGGGTTGCTGACAGTCAAAGTGCCAATATTGAGCGGTTGGCGAGGTTGATGACGGTGCGAATTTTAACACCGACTGCTTCTGGTTCCGGGGCGATTGTACGGCGGCAGGGGCAAGTTTATACAGTGCTGACAAGTTGGCACGTTGTGGCGTTCAGCCAGCAGCATACCATTATTGCGCCTGACGGTCAGAAGTATCGGCTTTTGGGAGCGCCGTTGCAGTTGGGAAATGCGGATCTGGCGATCGTCCAATTTCGCAGTTCCATTCAGTATCAAGTAACCAGAATTAGCACCGATTTATTAACAGTAGGAGAACCTGTATTTGCCGCCGGATTTCCGATGTATCGGGGAGGTAGTTCAACCACTACATTCGACCAAGGAATTCGGGCATTTCGGTTTACTCAAGGCATCGTATCCGTCCTGCCGCCAAAATCACTCGCTCAAGGCTATCGTTTGGGGTACACGAACGATATTGCTGTCGGGATGAGCGGCGGGCCAATTTTTAACAGTCAGGGGTTATTAATTGGCATTAATGGGCGGGTAAAAAATCGCGATCCAGATTTTGGAGTGTATGCGTTTGAAGATGGAACAGAACCGTCAGGGAGAATGTTAGAGCAAATGGTTAATTCTAGTTGGGGAATTCCGATTAGTACCTATTTGCGGTTTATTTCGCCTTACAGTTCATCCTCGAATTACCCACTATCCGCCAGGGATTAAAATCCCTGGCTAATAGCTAAAGTCCTCTAAAGAGGACTGAATTTTTCAGTCACTCGGCGATTGAAATCGCTTCTACAAAAACGAATTCCGCCTACGCGGACTAAGAAATAAATGGGATATTTAGTCCACTTAAGTGGACTTATGCTTTGAGACAGGGATTTTAATCCCTGTCGGATCGGTGAGAAAGTGCAAGATATTTAGTTTCACCTTATCAACGGAGTAGGTTTATGAATTTAGGTTTTAATCGGTCTAATTACCTTCCGGGAATTCTAGCCGGAACGGCAGCGGTAGCAACAGTTTTAATCAGTCAGCCCGCAATGGCAAAAACGGCTAGAGAAGTAGCTCGAATTGCCGTTCCTACTACAGTACAAATTAATAATACTCTAGCTAGCGATAAAGGCGGTTCAGGGGTAATCATTGCTAAAAAAGGCAAGATTTACACGGTGTTGACGGCGAATCATGTGGTGATAAATCCTAATTCCGAGTACGTGATTGTTACTTCTAAGAAGAAAGAGCATAAAGTGACGGAAGTGAAAGGTTTTCAGAATAATGACAGCGGGCCGGATTTAGCAGTTGTGATGTTTGAGAGTGACGAGGAATATTCAGTTGCACCGATTAGTAATTCGGATGAAGCCGAAATCGGTTCAGGGGTTTATATTTCGGGGTATCCTTTGCCTGCGGGTGTGGGGAGTCAAGAACGGGAATATCAGTTTACGAATGGGCAAGTTACTAATGTGCGATCGAGTAACGATCAAGGATATACGATGCGTTACGACGCAGTGACGCGACGGGGAATGAGCGGCGGGCCAGTATTTGATGTTAGCGGCCGAGTGATTGGAATTCACGGACAGGGAGATACTGTTGGGCGAGTGCAAAATGAGGCTGGGGGAAGGCAAGAAGAAGTAAAAACGGGGTTTAATTCAGCGATTCCGATTAATACTTTTGTGGGGATGATGTCGCAGGTGGGGATGGAGAAATCTGCTTTGAAGGTGGATGAGAAACCTGCGGAAAATGCGGATGCGGAAGAGGTAAAACCTGGGGAAGCCCAGGGTTGGTTTGGAGATTTTGGTAAAGACATAGTTAAGGATGTGATTCAGAGGGGAATTCGGAGGATTTTGCCGTTTTAAATTTGTAGATACTGTCTTGACCTGTCAAGACAGTATCTACAGGGTTAATGAGAAGATTATTTAGTCATTAAGTTGAGGTAAATTATGCGTCGGCTTCGTATTTGTGTTCTGGGTATTGTTAGTTTTTTTGCCGTTTTAATGGGTGCTTTGTTGGCTCCTGGTACGTTTGTTAATCGGGCTTTATCGGCTGCACTTTGTACGATTTTTAGTTTTAGTTCGACGGTTTGCACGGTGAATTTAGCTAAGTCTTCCGATCGCGTGGTGGCGGCGACTCCGCCTGCTGTGGAAAGGAATATTTCGGATTGGTTGGTGCAGCGAGATCCGGGGGAGTTTGATGATGCACCGAGTGTGCCATCTGGGAGTAATCCGCAGGTGCCGCCGTTTCCTCAAGATCCGGGGCCGAATATTATCAGGCCGGAGTTTGATGATCCGGGTTCACGAATTGATCCTTCTCTCCTTCGGCCTTCGCCTCCCTCCCCTGATGTTGATCGAGCCATTGACTCAGCGACTAAAAATGCTACTGGCGAGGCATTCGGTCTTATAAATGGAAAATGTGATTTTTCGTCTGTTGGTACAAGTCAAGATGATCAGAGATGTTTTGGGGCAAGTGGAAATCAGTGCGAAGGGGGAGACCCTTTGCATCCGCCCCAGTATAACAATGATACGTGTATGGTTAAAATGTTTGTTTCAGATGGCAGTACGAAACATGACCAGTGCTGTGTGAAACATCCTAGAGGCTATGCGTGCGATGGATATGGGAATCTTAATAAGACAGAAGACCCTAGTAATCATACATGGGATAATGTAAAGTCCGATTGTGAGGCAGAATGGACAAAAGCAAGCCAAGATTCAGTAATAGGGCTAGGTCGTTTGCAGAATTTCGGTCCATTCTTTAACTTAACTGGAACTTGGACTGCGAAGAGAGACCCTTTTTATACCGCTGATCGAGAGCCAGGATGCCATCAAGGTTCATCAGGCGCACCTTCTTTTGGAGCGAATGAATTTATTATGGTTCAGTCAAGACAGAGTATCAGCATACCCGGTAATTTTGGTGGATGGTCAAGCACTACGGGTAGCAAGGGATATGGATCTACGGCAGGTGGCACAGTATCAGGCAAGGTATTTACTCTCAGATCAACAGAAGGAAGTTTCACAAATGAACATACAGGAACTATTAGCAAGGATCGTAATACAATAACTGGTCGAGTGGTTTGCAGCCATAGTTCTGGATCAGCTAAGGCTGAAGGTTCTTTTACATTCACAAGGAAGAAATCCTGATGAATTAGTAGAATTTGTAGATACAAGGGGCGGGTTCGCCGATAAATTATACCACCACCAATAACCTCGATAAACCCGCCCCGACCCAAGCAGTAACCCCTCACAAATATCCCCTCTCAACCGTTAAATTCAATTAATTATTGATTTCTCGGTGGGGTGGGGGCGGGTTTTTATAATTTGTCGATGGGTATCAAATATCTAGGCGAACCCGCTCCTACAGGGCTGGTAAAATGTTGGATGAAATTCCTGGTAAAATATTGAATAAAATCTGTATAGGCGAGTTCACCGATCGATTTTGCCACCCACCAATAATCTCGATCGACCCGCCCCCACCCAACTCATCCCACGCATGGTCAAAATGATAGACTGATATTGTCCTATTGAAGATTAGACAGTTTAAATTCATCTGCTGGTGTACCTGAGTGCAGTTGTCCTTGTCTTTTCAAGGGTGATCGCTCTTTTCATGCCCTTTCAAAAAAAGAGCTATCGCCCCTAAAGATATTATGAGGCGATCGCTCTTTTGTGTGGAAGGGCGACCCCTTATAACCACCTATTAGTGAGATTGCTTAGGTGCAATTTCAAATCCTAGTTCAGATACATAAAAACAAACATCAAACTCTGCCAAAAAATTTAACCTTCCTAAAATGAGCGGCATATTTCTTTGTCTAGTCCAAGCAAAAGCCAAGTTAACTGGTGCAAACCTGCTGACTGTCCCTGACAACAACAAAGCCCTAGCCTCGATATTTGCCAGATTTCCAGATAAAGAAATAACAAAGGTTTGTTCGTCCCAAACAGCCCCTAATTGTAAACCAATTTCATAAGGCAAAACATTCATGCTTGCCCCAGTATCCAGCAACCCCATCATTTCAATTGACTGGTTTCGATAGCTTAATATTATCGGTAAATAAGGCGCATAAGATACCTCGCCAAAGCGATCGAATTTAGAGGCAAAAGAGTATTTTTCACCATTAAGCATTTTGCAGTTGCTTTTGTTCCTCTAAAAACTGTGCCAATTGACGTGCTCCTTCATCGGAATTATGCAACATCTCAAAATAATTATCTTTAGACTCTAAGTTAGCCAAATCTTCTTCTTTTGCTAACTCAGAAACCAAAAATTCTATTACTCTTAATTTATCCACACGGGATAAATGACCAAGCAGAGGAAATAATTGTGCAATTGGCATAATTAAAATTTCCATTTATATTCATCTTATTCAGATTACCACCTGTTTTACGCTTTTGTCAAGCTCATCGCTTTTTTGGGGAAGTGCGATCGCTATTATCAAGCGTAAAATTTACTTTACTCGCTCGCTCGTGCTATATTCTAAAAATAATAGATAATTTTAAATTAATCGTACTAATTTTACCAAATTAAGTAAGTGAAACTACCCAATGATACCATTATTGCTGAAGGAAAAATAACTCAATACTTGCTCAAGTTCTTAGTAGAAGATGATAAATCTTTGTTTCTTGCACGAGCCAACTATACCCAAGACAACTGGCAACAACTAGAACAAGACTTAAGAGAACAAATTTTGCCTCTGGATGCAACACCAACCGAACAAATGCGCTATGGTAATAAGTATGAAATTCGCGGCACGTTAACTGGCCCTAACGGAAGAGGTCTGCCAGTAGTAACTATTTGGATGACTGAGTTTCCATCCCAAAAAACCAAGTTTATTACCCTATATCCCAATAAGGAGGTATGAAAATGAAATTTCCCTTGTTTAAAAGAGTAGCATTACGAACAGATGTACCCAAGTACAAACTCTGTCGAGGAGATATTGCCACTATTGTTGAGCATCATCCCCATCCCGATGAGGATGGCTACAGTCTCGAAGTTTTTAATGCTTTAGGTGAAACTATAGCCGTAATTACTTTAGCTGAGTCGGAAATTGAACCGTTGATGTCTAATGAAGTTTTGCGTGTCAGGACTTTGACCGAGGCTGCATGAACAGTCCTGGACGCACGGGCGGTCAGAAACCGGGTTTGTTACCAAATCTGCGATGTTCCAACGAAGTATTTTGGTAAAAAAACCCGGTTTTTCGGCCCAAATGCGTAAGTCCTAATAAAGTTACTTCCTGTTCAGTTTCTGGGTCAGTACCAGTAATAAAGTTATAGCGATTATTATTACAGCATCGTTGTATCTTTAAAGAGACAGGATCTCGCTCAGTCAATAGTAAAATTTACTTTGCTCGATCGCTCGTGCTATAATCTAAAAATAATCTTTGTAATTACCAATTGCTAAGATGACGCAAGCTGAAAAAATATCGATTTTCATACCGCGATCGCTAGCACAGTTTATTGAAAGCTACAAAATTGCCAAGGGATGCGAATCTGACTCCCAAGTAATAGAAGTAGCACTGAAGTTATTGCACCGTCTGGAACTAGAGTCGGCCTACCGAGAAGCATCTCTAGAAAATGACCCGGATTGGGACGCGACAGTTGCAGATGGACTGACAGATGAAACGTGGTGAAAGTTTCTATGCAAACCTAAGCCCTGCGGTGGGTTCCGAGATGGATAAACGCCGTCCCATATTAATAGTCAGCAATGATGCCAATAACCGTGCTGCAAATACAGTCAATCGATTTTAGATTTTAGATTTTAGATTTTAGATTGAAGCATTGACCCCACGGATAAATTCGGGGGGCTTGTTTATCGGATACACGTTTTTTATTTCTCCACGGATGAATCCGGGGGCTTGTATCCTGGATGCTTTCGGTCACAATTTTACCGATTACGTCAAATGTTTCTCGCATTTATCCTTTTGAGGTATTGCTAAATCCAGAGGATAGTGGTTTGTCCAAACCTTCAAAAGTGCAAGCACAGCAAGTGCGGACAATTTCTAAATAGCGAATCAACAGTGACGTAGTAGGAAGTATAACTGAGGAAATCATGCAGTTGGTAGATACTGCTATTAAATTGCATTTAGACTTGGATTAAGGGCGATCGCACTTTACTCAAGAATGCGATCGCCCTTCTTCCATCCGCGTCAATTTGCGTGGATCTGCGTTTCAAAAAAAGTGAGATCGCTCACAGTGACAAAACTTCCCTAACTCTTTTGACTAATTCTGAGAATCGTCCTCAAAAGTTTCTTCAAATCCCGCTAAAAAATCATCCAAAGCTTCAGAGGCGATCGCCAAATTAATACTATCAGCATCTTCCCATCCCCACGTATTCACCCCAACCACTTGACCGGCCATATTAATCAGCGGCCCGCCGGAATTTCCCGGATTAATCACCGCATCAGTTTGCAACACCTTTACCTCAGCAACATCATCATCATCTTCCTCGCCTTCTTCATACTCATCGGGTTCGCGAATTGCACTCACAATACCTTGAGTTACAGTTGAAGCAAACTGCCCCAAAGGATTACCCACAGCAATTACTTTATCTCCCACTTTCACATCAAATGACAACTCTAGGGGAGGATATTCATGGGGAGATTCCACTTGTTCCCCTGTTTCCGGGTTGAAGGTAAAATCGCTAATTAAGAGCAATGCTAAATCTTCTTCAGCATTACCAGTAAACACCACCTCGGCCAATCTCAATTTTCCGTCGTGAGTTTCAACTAAAACCTGTTCTACTTCATCTTCTTCATAGAAGTAATCTTGATCGGCAATATCTTCTACAACGTGATAGTTCGTGACAATTACGTCCGGCGATACAAAAAAGCCGCTCCCTGAAGAAATCTCTTCTTCTGTATCCCAATCCATGACGTAAACTGAAACTACGGACGGCAAGACTTGCTCGACTACATCCGAAAAATTTCCTGCCTGAGTTTTGAACTCTTTCAATTGCTGCTGCAAAGCTTTTTGGTCTGCCTGCATTTTGCGATAAAGTTGCTGAACTTTTTTCAATTCCAGCTTTAATTGAGTTTCCCTAGCGCTCATATTTTGCCTTTCCATGAAATAGATTGCTGATTAATTTTGGATGTTTGATTGTAGATTTTGGATGGGTATGTTGATAATTATAGGACTTACGAAAAAAAACAATTTTTTACGAGAAATCTTGGGCCCTACAGCGACACTTACATCCAGAAACCGGGTTTCTCAACACCCGTGCGGAGGGCCCTAAATTAGTCAGATATTTTTGAAATCTATCGCACAAGTCCTATCTAAAATTCCCCACAAAAATCTACAATCAGACTGCTACTGTACCTATTTTACAAAAGCGAACCGCCAGTTATTTTTATTTTAGAAAAGGCGATACATCGCGTCTAAAAGCATTGACAAATAAATGCCGATTGGGTTTAGGAACCGCGCTGAACTTGGACAAATATTTCCTCCAAAATTGCACTAGCACCCTGTTGGCGCAGGCGGTGAGCGAGGTCAATTCCCAGCATTTCAGCAGTCTCGGCAGCGCCGGAAACAGTATCTTTGACGAATCGCTTGCCGTCGAGACTCGATACCATTCCGGTTAAGGTTAATTGACCGTTTTCTATTTTGGTATTGACGCCGATAGGCACTTGACAGCCGCCTTCTAATTCCCGCAGAAATGCGCGTTCGGCATAACATCTTTGGGCGGTTTCCGAGTGTTCGAGAGCTTTAATCACTTCCATGATTTCTGTGTCTCCGGCGCGGCATTCGATGCCCAAAGCACCTTGTCCGACGGCGTGAAGGGAGATTTCAGCAGGGATAATTTGGTGGATGCGATCGCCCATTCCCAATCTTTCGAGGCCAGCAACTGCTAAAATAATCGCATCGTAACCGCCCTCATCCAATTTAGCGAGTCTAGTATTGAGATTGCCGCGAATATCTTTAAATTCAAAATGAGGGAAATGGTGCCGCAGTTGAGCCAGCCGCCGCAGGGAAGAAGTGCCGATTACAGCACCTTCTGGGAGGGTGTCGAGTTGCTTGTCTTTGTGCTTGGAGTGAACTACTAGGGCGTCAGCGGGATTTTCCCGTTCGGTGACGCATCCTAAAATTAAACCTTCGGGCAAATTGGTAGGCAAATCTTTGAGGGAATGAACGGCAAAGTCCGTTTCATTGTTAATCATTCCCGTTTCTAATTCTTTGGTGAAAAGTCCTTTATCGCCAATTTTAGCGAGGGCGACATCAAGAATTATGTCCCCTTGGGTGGACATGGTGTGGACTTCAAAAGTGTGTTCCGGGAAGTGTTTCTGTAGCTGTTCTTGCACCCAGTGGGTTTGCACGAGAGCGAGTTGGCTTTTGCGGGAACCGATGCGAACGGTTCGGGAAGGGGCAGATGTGGTTGGGGACATAAGATCGATCGGAGGATAGCTTGAAATCAGCCAATATATTCACCTGATCTAGCGTACCGCAGGTGGGGACTTTAATTGCTGGTTGGCACAATTAGGGGGATAAAACTGAGCCGATCGACCTGGAGAGCGAAAGGCAGCCGACGCTGTATGATTTGCCTAGGCTCGATCGGGCCTAAGCTGGTTTAGCTGAAGAGTTTGCTCCCAGGTTGCAGGATTTGAGGAGAAAAATGTGGGAATAAGGGGGAAAGGGCGATTTAAGTGCGATCGAACTTCTCAAGCCACCGAATAGTTTACCATAAAAAGTCAATTTGTCAAATTACTAAAATCCTAAAACTATGAAAAGCGCTCTGGATGTAGCTCGTTACTTTTTATGTCGTGTCGATCGAGAAGCAGGCGATACTATTTCTCCTCTCAAACTGCAAAAACTCGTTTATTACGCACAAGCTTGGAGTTTAGTCTTTAGAGGCCAGCAGCTATTTTTTCAAGATATTGAAGCTTGGGTTTCCGGCCCCATTGTCCGCCATGTTTGGGATGAGTACAAAGCTTACAAATATACCGATATTCCCGCTCCTGATAATTTTGAGGGAGAATTTGAAGAAGATGAGATTGAGGTACTCGAAGAAGTTTGGAATGCTTATGGAGAATTAAGTGCTAAACATTTGGCAGAATTGACACAATCTGAGACACCTTGGCTCAACGCCCGCCAGGGATTAGAACCTGCGGAAACATCAACTAAAATTATTTCCCGCGAGGATATGAAATCCTGCTATGCACCTTTGGTGGAGGCGTAAGTGCAGCTTCGTTGACAAAAGGTCGATCGAACTTTTAGCCCTCAGCTATGGCAATCAATAACTGAACTTCAATTCCTAAAGTCCGAGCACTGTGAGCCAAAGCCTCATCGCCTGTCACCAAAAGCAACTGATTGGAACTTGCTACTGCTAAATGCAGTGCATCTAAGGTACGCAACGGTACTTCAAAACTGCTAATCCAATTGCGAGCTAAATTGTAATGAATAGGTTCTAACTGGATGCGAGTATAAAAATCACTGTCCAAGTCTGCCTGAAACTCTATTGCTATTTGTCTTGCCCTTTCCTGAGAAATTTCTCTCATTCGCACTCTGCGAGACAGTGCGGAAAAAAATTCTACCTCAACTAGCTGGCTCAACCCTCGTTCAGTCTCAGTCCTCAGTAACTGCTGAGATGCTTCGCTGAGACGTTCGGGCCAGTAATTGGGAGCAATGACGCTAGTATCCAAGTAAATCAATAGCGTTCCTCCTCTCGCAGCCTAATGACTGTTGCACTCAGGGGTTCACCCTTTACTTGAATAGAGTCTCGGAATCTCTTGAGTTCAGCTAACCGCTGCTCCTTCGTGAGCGGCGGGACTACGCGAGCTACTACTTTACCTTCGTGTACGATCGTCACTTCTTCTCCCAACGCCACCTTTTCCAAGATAGCTTGCAGACTCTGCTTGGCTTCTTCAACGCTAATCGCAGGCATCTCATTAGTTTTTTAGGTACTTTTTAAGTGTACAGCAACGGGATATTTAATGCGAAAAAAGTCGATTCCCTACCCTGCCCGAAGGCACGCGCGTTCGGAATAGCTTCGCTCGCGCGTACCTTTTCCATTTCCCACCACAATTTAACGTTGTCCTGCTTGAAGTGCAGAATTTGCTATCTGGACAACTTCTTGCTGCCGTCCGTTTTTCCTCGTGACTCGGTACAGCACCCCCAGCCTTTGCCACTCAACAAAAGCAGTGCAGTAAGCACCGCAATTATTGAAATAAATTCCCCTGATTCCGCCCGCCAATTCAACGCTTCTGTAAGTATCCTGCGGTAATGGCGAAGGAGGCGAAAACGGTTCATTTCTTTTAGCTTCGATTGTGCCGAAATAACAGGTTCCCGCGCGGCATCCTTTGCCTAAATACATTCCCACAATGTAACCGTGGGAACCTGCTTGCACATCAAAATCAACTTGCTGAATATCAGATAAAGGAAGTATGCTAGGAAGAAAAACAGGCACTCGCGTTTTGCCTTTGATTTGCCTAGAAATGTTACTTGCAGGAAAAATACTGTTAGCTTGGTTTGCTGATTTATCGGGAATTGGGGGAAATTTTTGCACAAAATCCCTCCACTGCAAAACTCTATTTTTAGCAATATTCAAAGTGGGAATAGAGTATTTTTCTAGCGCAAAAGAAGGGCGACCGTTTTTCAGGTTGAAGCTGCGGCGAATGACTGAAATTTCCGGTTTTCCTAACCCGTATGCAGCAGCTATGGAACGGGCGAGATTGCAGCTAATTTTGAAGCGTCCCATCTCAATATTGCCATTTTCCGCTTGATAAGACCAATTGTAACCTTCAGAAGCCCGATCGCGATCGCACAGAAAATGAGAAATCTCAAACATCTTGGCAATATGAACATCGTACAACCGCAACTTGCGGCTGCCGGCAGATTTTGCAGTGTTGCGATCGGGTACAATAAATTGTATCGGTTGCCAGCTATCTTCAGGGGAAAAATTAAACCAGCGGATTTCTGTAATCGGGAGTTCAGTCCTTGCTAACGCTGAGTTTGGTGTCAAAGGTGCGATCGTAAAAGCACTCACCACACAAGCAAAAATCGCCGCAAATAGCCATCTTCCCCTCATCCTGAGTTCCCCCTAAGTAGGTAAGCGCAAAAAAACATAGCATCTTGTAAGGGGCGAGTGCGAGTTCATATCTATCATACAATAACGGTAAGGTGCGTCCTTACGCACCCTACATCTAGAAGTTGTGCCTCCCAGACTGCCAAACTTAACGCTTCCCAGCTTTAATAGCAGAATTTCCTATTAAAATTAAATCAGATTCTCGTCCGTTCTTAATGGCGACGGTATACATAAAACCCTGAGTTTTCCACTGAAGAGTTGCGGTGCAGTAAGCGCCGCAACCATTATGATAAACTCCTTTGACTCCGCCCGCAAGTTTGACATTTTTTAACGTCTTAGTTACCCCTTCTAGTTTTGTAGTAAACTCCCCGCCTTTTTGACCTTGAATTGACCCAAAACTGCAAGCCGTCGTACCGCCACAATCTGCTGTATACTCGATTGAAATAGCATAGCTGTTTGCTTGTGCTGTAGTTGGATAGTACATTTTTTGCGAAACCGGAATACTGGTAGGAATAAAAATAGGCACTTGCGTTTTGCCTTTTAACTTTGGCAAAATTTCACTTACCGGAACCGCAGTGCCTCCTCGAGCAATTTGTGTTGTTCCCGATTGTCGATACGACCATTGTGAGGCTCCAAAAACAACCGAGGGAGGTACTAAAGCAGTCAATACACAAGCAGAAGTCGCCAAAAGTAATAATTTATTCTTCACGGTGTTTTCCCTCAATATTCAAATAGTTTAGTTGGGTGGCGAAGCGTATTCACCTATGTACAACCATAATTCAAAATACAAAATTAACACTCGATTTTCCGGAAAAAATATTTTTTGACTATCTTGACAAGGTTGCCAGAATATGAAGTCATATATAATATAGAGAAGGCGAGCAATTTAGGAGTCGATCGTGGAACTGCAAGAGTATTTGCGCCAGCACGGATTAGAAACTTTGTCCGAAACTTATCATATCAAAGTTACCCGCCACCGCCAATATCCCGATTTAGTCTGTCTGAAATACTCGCAGATAGAATCTCCCCTGGGCGAAAAAATAGTCCAGCAGTGCCGAGGCATTATTTTAGATTCATCTCAAGATTGGCAGATAGTTTCTTATCCCTACGACAAATTTTTTAATTACGGAGAAGGCCACGCCGCTGCAATTGATTGGAGAAATGCCAAAGTTTATGAAAAACTAGACGGTTCTCTGACTGTACTGTATTTTTACAAGGGAGAATGGAGAGTTCAATCTAGCGGCACTCCCGACGCAGCCGGCGAAGTTAACGGTTTTGGATTCAGCTTTGCCGAACTTTTTTGGAAAGTCTGGCAAGAATTGGGATATCAATTGCCCGAAGAAACCGACCAGTGTTTTATCTTTGAGTTGATGACGCCTTACAATAGAATAGTTGTCCAGCAAACTAACAATCAAATCGTGCTCCACGGGGTTCGCAACACTCAAACACTGCTAGAAACCGACCCCAGTATTTGGGCCAATAAATACGGCTGGGAATTGGTCGCATCCTATCCTTTAACTAGCTGGAAAGAAGTTATCGAAGCGGCTCAACATTTAGACCCGATGAATTCGGAAGGGTATATTATCTGCGACGATAACTTTAACCGAGTTAAAGTTAAGTCTCCGCAATATGTCGCGATTTCCCACCTCCGCGAAGGGTTTTCTACGCGCAGGATGATTGAGATTGTTTTGACTAATGAAGGAGAAGAGTTTTTAGCTTATTTTCCAGAGTGGACTGAGTTGTATCAAAAAGTTAAGGACAAATATCAATTTTTGGTTCAAGAAATCGAGGAGGTTTACCGACAGCACGAACATATAGAAGTTCAGAAAGATTTTGCTTTAGCTGTGAAACATTTGCCCTATTCCGGGATTTTGTTTTCTTTGCGGGCCCAAAGAGTTGCGGGAGTGAAAGAAGCTCTCCGTGATGTTACGATCCATAAAATAGAGGAGTTATTGGGTTTAGATTACATCCATCTAGGTTTGTGAAGAAGAAGGCACGACACGGATTTTGACACGGATACACGGATTAATTATCGAGCGTGAGGCAGATGTTTAAGGAAGAGGGAAGTTCGGCAACGGATTATGTAACGGATGTAACGGATGTAACGGATGGAATGAAGAGGTAAGTATTTAAACAATGCCCAATGCCCAATGCCCAATGCCCAATGCCCAATGCCCAATTACCAATTACCATGAAAAGAGTTATTGTACTTGTTGGTTTACCTGCTTCTGGAAAATCACAATTTGCTAGGGAATTGCTGCTATCTGAGCCTGCAAAGTGGGTGCGGAGCAATAAAGATTTGCTCAGAGAAATGGCTCACGCTTCTCATTGGTCGCCGGCAAATGAAAAGTTTATTGTGCAGTTGAGAGATACGATTATTTTGATGGCTTTGGAAAGCGGCAAACACGTCATTGTTGATGATACTAATTTTGGGCCTCACATCGAGCATATTAAACAGTTGGTTAAAGGTAAAGCCATCGTTGAAGTCAATGATTCTTTCTTGCAAGTTCCGGTTGAGGAATGTATTAAACGGGATTTGAAAAGACTTAATTCGGTGGGCAAAGATGTGATTATGAAGATGTACAATAAATATGTGCGTGTTCCCGTTCCAGCACCCGAATACAACCCGGATTTGCCGGATGCAATTATTGTGGATATGGACGGTACGCTGGCGCTTCTCAATGGCAGAAATCCTTTTGATGCTTCGACGTGCGATCGCGATTTGCCCAACCAGCCCGTCTTAGATACCGTTCGCAAATGGCAGCCCAGCGCTAATATTATTGTAGTGTCGGGAAGAACCGATGACTGTCAGCCTCAAACTGAAAAATGGTTGCAGCAGTATGAGGTCAATTATGCCGCTCTTTATATGCGGAAAACCGGAGATATGAGAAAGGATTCTCTGATTAAGGAGGAATTCTACCGGCAGCATATTGATGGGAAGTATAACATTAAGTTTGTGTTGGACGATCGCCAGCAAGTTGTTGATATGTGGAGAAGCTTGGGATTGACAGTATTTCAAGTGGATGAAGGGGATTTTTGACCTAAGCTGTTACGCATTTAAACGACTAATGAACCGGGTAAGGTGCGTCAGCTAGAACACTTACGCTTGATGCGGGAAACGCTTATGTACTGACGCACCCTACAATCGTCCTTTAAATGTCGAACAGCTTATGGTTTTTCTGACAATTGTCCCATGCCTAATGCTATAATCAAAGTAACAGTGACAAAAAATTTTGTTATGATAGCCATTCCCCAAGCACCACAAAAAATGACCGTTGAGGAATATCTAGAATGGGAAGCTCAACAAGAGATTCGCCACGAATATGTCAACGGCGAAGTTTTTGCCATGACAGGCAGTACAATTCCCCATAACGATCTGGCACTTAACTTTTACAGGAACTTGTACCCGCATCTGCGTTCCAGAGGCTGTCGGATGAACGTGTCAGATGTGAAATTGCAAGTCAGTTTTCAAAGCCGTTACTACTACCCTGATGTGATAGTTAGTTGCGACCCTCAAGACCTGGATTCCCGCAAATTCATCCAGAATCCTAAAATCATTGTGGAAGTTCTTTCTCCCAGTACAAGTGCTAAAGATCGGGATGAAAAATTCACTTGTTACCTAAAAATTCCGACTTTGCAAGAGTATATCTTGATTGATTCACAAAAGATTTTTGTTGAGCGTTACTGTCGGGGAGAGGGGAGAATGTGGCTGTACTATTCTTACACGGCTGGGGAGATTATCACTTTATCAAGCATTGAGTTTGATTTGCCGATCGCACTTTTGTATGAAGGTGTGGGATTTGAAACAGAAACAGAAACAGAAGCATAAAAACATACCTAATTTTGCACCTCTTTGTGGAAGAGGCAAGATGCCTGTGAAGCGAAAAGTGAATTTTCTTGTGGGGAGTAGGGGTTGGGCTTCGACGCCGCCCATAAAAGCCGATAATGAACAGGCAAGATGCCTGTTCCACAATTATTTATCTATCGCGTCCAAGCCAGCCATTTATTAAACAAATTTTTCACAAACGGCGTCAAACGAGTGCGATTGTAAGCATCCCCGGCTTTCCGAATCGCGTCAGCTTGCGTCGGATACGGGTGAATTGTGCTAGCAATCTTTCCTAAACCAATATTGTTAACCATTGCCAAAGTAATTTCGCTAATCATATCCCCAGCGTGTCGCGCTACAATAGTTGCACCTAATATTTTGTCGCTGCCTTTCTTGACGTGAATTTTCACAAAACCTTCCTCTTCACCATCAATAATTGCCCGATCGACTTGACTGAAAGGAATTAAAAATGTATCGACATCAATTCCTTTTGCTTGCAATTCTCGATCGCCCAACCCGACGCGCGCAATTTCCGGGTCAGTATAAGTACACCAAGGTATCGTCAAAGCGCTGAGCTTTTTGCGTCCGAAAAATAGAGTGTTTTGAATCACCATCCTCGCAGCAAAATCAGCAGCATGAGTGAATTTATGTTTCATGCAAATATCGCCGGCGGCATAAATGCGGGGATTAGTAGTTTGCAAGTTGTCGTTGACAAAGACGCCTGTTTGTGTATCGTATTCGACGCCGATCGCCTCCAGATTCAATCCTTCCACATTGGGCGATCGCCCTGTACTCACAATAATTTCATCTACTATTACCGATGCTTCCTTACCTTGAGATTGATAATAAATTACTTTGCCTGCATTTGTTTTCTCAACGCGCTCTATTTGGGATTCTAGTATTAACTGAATTTCTTCGCGTAGAAAAGCCTGCTGCACAATTGTAGCAGCATCCGCATCTTCCTTGTCTAAAATCTGAGCATTTTTGTGCAGCAACACGACTTCCGAACCCAGCCGCCGGAATGCTTGAGCCAATTCGCAGCCGATCGGCCCTGCGCCAATTACTGCCAAACGCTGAGGTCTTTCTGTCAGGTTAAAGACAGTTTCATTTGTCAGATATCCAGCTTCTTGCAAGCCCGAAATTTGCGGTTGTCGCGCCCTTGCACCTGTGGCAATTACTGCTTTTTTAAAGCGGAGAGTTTGACCTGCAACTTCTACTGTATTATTGCTAGTAAAACGACCGGAACCTAAGAAAACATCGACTCCTAATTTGTGCTGGTAGCGTTGAACAGAATCAACATCGCTGATTCCCGCCCTGATGCGGCGCATCCGTTCCATCACAGCGGAAAAATCAACTTCTGCACTGTCAGAAACATGAACGCCAAATTTACTAGCATTCCAGATATCGCCGACAATTCGGGAGGCTCGAATCAGGGCTTTTGACGGCACGCAACCGACATTCAAACAGTCGCCGCCCATTAAATGTTTTTCAATTAAAGCAACTTTTGCGCCCAAACCTGCGGCGCCCGCAGCCACAATTAATCCGGCGGGCCCTGCTCCAATTACTACTAAATTATAACTGCTAGCTGGCTGCGGATTTACCCAATCTGGCGGATGCAAATAGGAGACTAATTTCTGGTTGTGTTCGTCCATCGGAGGGACTGTTACGCGATCGACTTTTGAGTGCGACATTAGCAAATTTTCCTAATTAAATAATTTCATCTAAAGCCTTGCGAGCAATACGAGAGAGCGAGAAAGTGACGGCGACAGCGGCCGTAAAACTGATGATATTAATCAACCAGTTTGCTGCTTCTGCTTGCGGATTTTCAGGCAGATTTACCGTACATATCGCAGCAATATTTCCCACCAAAGAACCTGAGTAAACGTACATAACAGTTCCCGGTATCATGCCCGAGGAACCTAACACGTAATCTTTTAAAGAAACCTGAGTAATTCCCAGAGCGTAATTCAATAAATTGAAAGGAAATAAAGGACAGAGACGAGTCAAAAAAACTATTTTAAATCCTTCTTGAGAAACTGCGCGATCGAGCGTTTTAAACTTGGGGTGAGATTCCATATATTTTATCACGCGATCGCGCGACAAGTATCGCCCGATCGCCCAAGCAAACGTAGCACCTAAGCTTGCCGCGATAAAGACGTATATCGATCCCCACCACAAACCAAAAAGCACCCGCCTCCCAGGGTCAGCACCGAACCCGGTATAAACAGTATAGTAGCTAAGTTGTAGCTAGCAATGAAAGCAACTGGCCCCCAAACGCCTAAATCCTCGCTCGGGATTAAAACAGTTCTTAACAGTTGTGGAACGTCGGCCGATCTAGTTGCTACAATTAAGAGGGCGATCGAAAGGGCGATCGACAAAATTAACACTATTTGTTTAATTCTTCGATCGCGCGAACTATTGGTAGAAATTTTGTTGGTAGAATATTGAATCTGTTCCTCGGTCATAACTTACCTCAAATAGCTATCAGCATTATACTGCTCTTCAATCTAAAATCTAAAATCTAAAATCCGATAACTCACCCTAAAATAAATCTGCCATGACAGCAAAAACCCAACTCCCAATCCCCGAACATTTCGACCATAAAAAAGTCAGCGAAGTCTGGCGAGTACCCTATCAAAAACGGGCCGCTGAAGCTAAAAACTGGGCTTTGAAACACAGCGTTCAGCCCGCATTTAGGGATAAAAACCGGATTTGTTTACTGATAATAGACGCTCAAAATACCTTTTGTCTGCCAGAATTTGAACTATTTGTCGGCGGTCGTTCTGGTAGCGGTGCTGTCGATGACAACCTGCGGTTGTGTGAATTTATATATCGGAATTTAAACGCAATTACCACCATTGCGCCGACAATGGACACGCACACCGCAATGCAAATTTTTCATCCAATCTTTTGGATCGACGAAGCAGGCGAACACCCCCTACCAGCCGCGACTTCAATTACACTAGAAGATGTACAAAAAGGGATCTGGAAAGTTAATCCCGCCGTCGCCCACAGCATCGCCGACGGTAACTATTCGGCACTGCAAAAACACGCTCTTCACTACGTGCAGAAACTCAGTGACGATGGCAAATATCCCCTAACAATTTGGCCCTATCACTCGATGCTGGGCGGCATCGGACACGCCCTGGTTTCCGCCGTAGAAGAAGCGATATTTTTTCACAGCATCGCCCGCAACAGCCAAGCACTTTTTGAAATAAAAGGCGGCAATCCCTTAACTGAAAACTATTCGGTTTTGCGGCCGGAAGTCTTAGACGGGCCGGATGGCAATTCTATTGCTCAAAAGAATGCTCCTTTTATTGATAAGTTGCTCGATTTTGATGCGGTAATTATTGCGGGACAAGCGAAAAGTCACTGCGTTGCTTGGACGATTGATGATTTGCTGAATGAAATTTTGGCGCGAGATCCGAATTTGGCAAAAAAAGTTTATTTGTTGGAAGATTGCACTTCGCCTGTGGTTGTTCCGGGTGTTGTTGATTTTACGGAACAAGCAGATGCAGCTTATCAAAGATTTGCGGCGGCGGGAATGAATGTGGTTAAATCTACTCAGTTAATTCTGGGCGATTAAAGACGAGGGTTTTCTGTTGGGGTTGTCAGTACCCAAAAAGTATAGACTATTAATAATAGGCGGTAATTTTTGTTGGGTTGGCAGTCGGCTGCGATCGCATTTAACTGATTGCTTATGATATCATATCCGAAAAATCACTTACTATAGAAGTGTAATCAAGGAGTTTCCCGATGATTGAAAGCGAAATTTATAGTGTTGTTCTTTTTCGGGATGCGAGTGTGCGAGCAATTGCAAAACTCTCGGTGGCGATTGCCACGACTTTTCTGAGCACAGTTGTAACTGCAACCCAAGCCTACGCAGTTCCCGTCACCTACGATTTCACCGTCACTGTTACCAAAGGCAGGTTAGCCGGCAATTCATTCAACGGTTCTTTCAGCTACGATGATGCGAAATTGAAGGGAACAGGAGTGGAAGAATTGGGAATTAGTGAGGGATTAACGACCTGCATAAATTACATGGGACGCACTTACCGCGAAACCGATGATACCAGTTATCCTACCTTTCCTACACTCAGATTTGAGGATGGAAAAATCGCGCGACTAAACTTCTGGATTCAGCCGAATCAGCGAGTTAATTGGTGGAATTCAAATGGATGGGAAGTTAAGCTGTCTGAACCTAAAATGAGCGATTCAACTGTTCCCAATTGTCAAAAACGGTGAGGCGCGGCAAAGCTGCGATCGACCGTAAAAATGTAGGAGGAAAATTTAGGCAATCGGTCGTCACAGTCAGGAAGAAATCAGTCAGATGATCTGCGCTGATTTCCAAGGCCTCTCGGACTTTCTGGCAAATAAACCGTTTTTTATGAAAGGTAACTGCCTGCGGTTACATTGGTAATTTCATGCAACTACGCTAGGAAGGGAAGGTGCGATCGCCGATCGTCTGCTGGGGCGATCGCTATAAACGAATGGCTCAACTATTGTTTGACAAAAACCGCAGAGGTACTCTTCCCTCTGCGTCAAGAACGCCTCTGCAGTTGATGATTTTCCATAACTATTTCCCATCCAATCTCGGCACACCCTCCAAAAAATTGCCGCTCAACATTAATTCAGTCATCCGGTCTAAATTACCGCTGACTTTTAATTTTTTATCAGTTTGAAACCGCTCGATATCTGCTTTCAAATCGCCGCTATTATATCCTAATTTACTCAAATAATCAAGAGCTTGTTTGTCACTTAACAAGATATCGGCAGAACGAAAAATAGGCACGTATTCCTCTCGCCAAATCTTGGCAAAAGTTGCCCTATCTAAATAGAAAATCCTGCCCCGCGCCGGGTCTCCAATGGCAGCGATACTGTCATTCATTCCCAGCAAAGCCACCGCGTGCGGTAGCTTTCGAGGGCCGTCAAACAGCCAAACTGCTAGCACTCCGGGGCGATTAATTTGCTGAATTTGCTCCCAAGTTGGCGTTAGTTCGATCGCATTGATACCCAAAGCCCTCGCTGCTATTATTAATTGCGGCATGGAAGTTCCCAAGCGACTCGTGCCGGCGAAACGCGCTACACTCGATTCCGTCGCATCCATTCCCCAACGCCTTAACACTGTTGCTAGCGCCGCCGGCGCGCAACTGCTGTTAGATGTTTGCCGAAACACACCGTTTGGCTGCAAATTATCTATTAAATCAGCGTAAATTGGCGCCAGAAAATAGGCTTCAGCACCGGTAAACCCTCCCAATCCCAGCAAGCCAATTAAAATTACTGCGATTACTTGCGATCGCGCTGTCAACCAACTTATACTAAACCCAATACCGCAGACTCCCATCAACATCGCCCTGAGCAAAGTCCAAGTTACTTGCATCCCGTGAAAGCGCCACTCGATCGGCAAAGCCGGCATTTGAGGCAGGTTTAAAGCCAGTAGCAGCAAGGCAAAGTAGAAACCCAAAAACAGCAGGGCGATCGAATTTCTGCCCTTAAACAAATCGTTAGCCGTCACTCCCGATCGAACTAACACCCGTCCGAAGCGCATTCCCCAGACAAACAGCACCGAACCCAGCACCAGCGTCACAAGTATTTCCATAAGTTCAGAATATGGTCGCTTCACTAGGTTGTAACACGCTCTGCGATCGAGAACTCCTGACTCCTGCTCAATAATGAATCCGTGTATCCGTAACTTCCGTGTCGTGCCTTCCTTCAATCAAAGCTACAATCTGCAAAATGTCAAGGACTCGATCGACTTTTCGCCACCTTAGCCGCCAAGTCCCAAAAAAGATTTAGCGCCGGAAAGAATTCCCAGGCGTTGCTGAATACAGGTATGAATTCAAGATTTCCCAATTGCTATAAGCCAAGTATGGTGAGTTTTGTAACATCAAGCGAAAAGTTGATTCATACGCCAGAATCAGCAACGCCTAATTTTACTTTAAACGGATTTCAAAATTTCATCATCCACCGAAAAATCTATCTCAGCTTTGTCACGTCCTGAAACGAGATAATCATTGTGAAAAGAATCTTTCAATCCCGAAAGTAAGTCAAATTCCGGCTTCCAGTTAAGTTCGTTTACAGCTTTATTAACTGAGGCGAAAAAGTGCTGCAATCGCATGGGGAAAGCTTTCTTTTTGCCAAAGTCAAATTGTTTCGGATCGTAGTGTACAATCTTAATCGAATCTAGCGATTTGCCGGCCGCTTGAATGCAGGCGCGGGCTAAACCGTCAAAGGTGACAAATCGATCGCCCGAAACGTTGTAAATTTGCCCGATCGCCCTTTCGTTGCCCAAAACCGCCGCCATTGCTTTAGCCAAATCCTGACAGTGCCCCAACTGCGTGAAGTGCATTCCGTTACCGGGAATCGGAATCGGTCGATCGCGCGCAATGCGATCGAAAAACCAAGCCTCTAAATCGTTATAATTTTGGGGGCCGTAAATGTAAGTCGGGCGAATCGAAGTCCAAGGCAAACCGGACTCGGCCAAGTAAGTTTCGGTTTCGCATTTACCTAAATGCCGGCTTTTAGGATCGGTAGCGTCCCCTTCAATATGAGGCATTTGATCCGACTTCAAATAAACCCCCGCAGAGCTCATGTAAACAAAGTGCTGCACCCGCCCTTTAAATATTTCAGCTAAAGGCTTTGTATCGCTCAGTTCGCGGCCGTTGTTGTCAAAAACGGCGTCAAACTCGACCGTCGATAACTTTTCTTGCAATTGTTCGACATTTGTGCGATCGCCCTGAATCTGTTTCACGCCCGAAACCGGTACAGGCTTGTTGCCCCGGTTAAACAACACCACTTCATGCCCTTGTGCTGCTAAAATCTTAGTAAGATAAACCCCGATAAACCGAGTACCGCCCATCATTAAAATTCGCATTATTTTTGATGCTCCTTACAGTTAGTGTAAATATCTTACAATAAAGTTATGCCTTACGCAGAAACCTGTTTTTTTACGAAAACACATGGTAACAGCGATCGACCCTAGTACAAAAACCCGGAACGCTTGAGTTTTTGCGTGCAAGCCCTGAAAGTCAGTTTTCGGCTTTACTAAAAATGTGCGATCGCTCAAAATAAACATATAGAAATCCCTAAGACGATTAACACTTTCTCACTTGCTCAAACCCAGGCTTTTCTTCCTTCTTCCTTCTTCCTTCTTCCTTCTTCCTTCTTCCTTCCGCTATACTTTCAATTTGCCTAAAATAGCCCTATGCAAGTTCCCCGGCTGCATCCAGAAACAATCGAAGAAGTCAAACAAAGAGCCGACATAGTAGACGTTATTTCCGGCCGCGTCGTCTTGCGAAAACGCGGCAAAGAATTCGTAGGTTTGTGTCCATTTCACGACGAAAAATCTCCCAGCTTTACAGTCAGCCCAGCCAAACAAATGTACTATTGTTTCGGTTGCGGTGCAGGCGGCAATGCTTTTAAGTTCCTCATGGAATTGGAGAAACGCCCTTTCAGCGAAGTAGTATTAGAATTAGCTAAAAATTATCAAGTCCCCGTCAAAACAGTTGAACCCGAACACCGACAAGAATTGCAGCGGCAAATTTCTCTGCGGGAACAACTGTATGAAATCTCAGCACTAACAGCCAACTTTTACGAACACGCTTTGCGGCAAACCCAAGGAGAAGAACCCTTAGCATATCTCAAATCAGAGCGCCAGCTAAGCGAAGAAACTATCCAACAATTTCAATTAGGTTATGCACCCCAAGGTTGGGAAGCACTTTACAGTTATTTGGTAGAACAGAAAAACTATCCGGCGCAATTAGTCGAACAAGCTGGATTAATTGTACCCCGAAAAAATGGCGGCAGCGGCTATTACGATCGCTTCCGCAATCGGATTATGATTCCCATACGCGACACCCAAGGCAGAGTCATCGGTTTCGGCGGCAGAGCTCTCGGCGACGAACAGCCGAAATACCTCAATTCTCCCGAAACAGAACTGTTCGACAAAGGCAAAACTTTATTCGCCTTAGATACAGCAAAAACAGCCATTAGCAAAGCCGATCGCGCAGTGGTTGTAGAGGGGTACTTTGATGCGATCGCACTTCAGGCAGCCGGCATCTTCAACGCCGTCGCTTCCCTCGGCACAGCCCTAAGTTTAAACCAAGTGCGGCAGTTATTGCGCTACACTGACTCCAAACAAATTATCCTCAACTTCGACGCCGACAAAGCAGGAACTCAAGCAGCAGAACGCGCTATTGGAGAAATAGAAAAACTCGCTTATCAAGGAGAAGTCCAACTGCGAGTGCTCAACATTCCCGACGGCAAAGATGCCGACGAATACCTCAAAACATACTCTCCAGAACAATACCTAGAATTGCTCGAAAACGCTCCGCTGTGGATCGACTGGCAACTGCAACAAATGCTCGTAAATCAAGATTTGAAGCAAGCAGATACTTCCCAGCAAATTACAAAAAAAATTATTAAATTATTAACCAATATCACTGACGACAATCAGCTAGCACATTACCTGCAAAAGTGCGCCGAAATCCTCAGCAAAGGAGATTTTAGGCTCACAAAAATGCTAGCAGAAAACTTGCTAAATCAAGTAGGCAGCGATTGGGCAAAGCGGCAGAGTCAAGACGAATCTTTGACAATGCCCCTGTTAATTAGAAACAAGCTAAAGCCGAACAAACAATATAAAAAGCAGCGTGCAAGCAGCGAAAATAAAAGCTCAAAATCAAGCTTATCTGCCGTAGCCCGCAGTCTTTTAGAAGAAGCAGAAGCGCAATTATTGCAGATTTACTTGCACTGTCCCGAATACCGCCAAGATGTCATAGAAGCAATAGAAGCTAGAGACGTGCAGTTTAGCCTTTCTCACCACAGATTTTTGTGGCATCAGATTGTGAATGCAGAAATATTGCACAAAACCTCTTTACAAATAGCGCCTTCTGAGTTAATATTGAAATTGCAAGATAGCTTCATTGAATATCCCAATCAACTCAATCAAATCTCGCATTTATTTCACTTAAATGAGTTCTCAGAAAGAAATGTTTATCGCGCACCTCTAGTAATTAGATCTGCCCTCGCCTGTATCGAGCAAATTATCAGCATGAAGCGCCGCCGGATTGCACTCAATATGTGGGAAAAAGCCAAGGCCGCTAGCATTCCCGAAGATGCTATAGAATATCACCAACAATTCTGTGCCGAACAAGAATGGCTCAAAGAATTAGAGCGGCTGCGTCAAGTTAATTTTTACGATTTAACATCTGTACCTTGGGGTGGAAATTTCTAGAATTTCATGACTAAAGTCCTTAATTTAATATTCAAGTCGTACATTTAGGTTTTTTGCCCCTAAGTCTATAATTACTGTGTCAGTCTGTTATTGGCGATGTGGGCTCAACAAGATCGCGATTGTTCCCACTAGAGAGAATGTAACGCCAAGCAAGTCCCACTTATCCGGCTTAACACCTTCAGCTAGCCACAACCAGAACAGAGATGAGAGGATGTAAAACCCCCCGTAGGCAGCGTATACCCTGCCAGCATTTGAGGCCTCTACCTTGGTTAGAGCAAAAGCGAAGATAATCAGGGCTAAGATACCTGGGATAATCCAAAATATGCTTTTGTCAAGTCTCAACCACGCCCAAAAGGCGTAGCAGCCAGAGATTTCTCCCAGGGCAGCAAGTAAAAAGAAGACAAACGTCTGCATATTAACGTTGACCTTTAAAGCGAATAACTTAATACGATACAGGGCTTACGCAACAGGCACAAGCGATTGTTCGAGGATGAGGAGTGGTTAGATGCTTCTGAGTCTGGTTCGGTGGTTGTCAAGGTTTTGTCTGCCACTCCGGCGAAACGGAAAGCTTCAACAAAGCATACTTTGGAGAAGTTTCCCGTTCAAAGTTTTCGGAAGTTACTGACGAATTAGGAGACGATCGCTAAAAATCGAGTGCAGCCTAAACTAGCAGGTGTTTCAGTTAGTTTCGACCTGACGGCGACAACTCCTTTACAGCAGAAAGCCTTCAATTTGCTGGGCGTTCCGCTGACATTCCAGTCATGTATCCGGCGGGGGCTTAAAGCCCGATCGCCCTACTGATGGGGGCAATACTAGGAACTTTAAGATCGCGCGGGAGAAGTTCCGTTTCAGGCACAGTTACCTTGAGGTAATCGGCGATAAACTCACCATACGTTTTCCTGATTTCGTCAGGGAGAAATTTATATCCAAGGATCTGCGATCGACATTCGGTGGAGCCGCAACAACATTTGGGAATGTCAATGAAACTGTACTCTGTTGTAGAGTAGTCCCAGGTAAGTTCGCTTCCAGAAGGAATATCAACCAATGCCACGAAATCGTAGGCTCCGAATTGATTATTCCTCACCCCTGTGTTTGGGCTACAAGAATGATTGATCAATAATCCCGGTTCATCTATTTCTATATGCAGGTCAAAGTCCATCTGAATGGAGTGAGTAGTTCTTTCGGGCAAGATATCGACTCGGCGTCCAACCACCACAGTCTCACCTTTACGGAAGCCTCGGCTGGCAAAAACGCCTCTACCTTTCTCTGTTTGCTGGATGAAAATATCGAAACCCATTTTCCTCACTCTTAATACAAATTACAAATCTAATTCTAATTCCACGAGGTTACTCTGAAGCGACACTAGAGCGTTAACGGGCTCAGTATCCGAATCTGACAGCGCTGCAACAATCGACTCGTTAACCTGGATTTCGCCATTGTGCTCAGCGTCCTGAGATTTGCTTTGACCAAAAACCATTGCCACTACTACAAGAACTGCGCCAATCAGACCGCGTATTCCAAGTTTCTCTCCCAGTAGTAGAAACGAGAAAACCGCTGCGAAAATCGGATCGAGCGTATAAATTAGTGCCGTCTGGTCAGCGTTAACCCATCGTTGAGCTAATACTTGAAGCACAATCGTAGCAGCAGTATCAAATAAGCCAATATATAAAAGAATACCAAGATTCGCGCCAATTGCTTCCTGTTGTGTAAGCAGATCTGGAGCGGCCCAGATTAAAGAAAATATTGTTATCACCCAAAGCTGGATCGCGGCGAGTGGCAAAATGGGGTGGCGCAACGTGGTGGACTCAAGCTTAAGAGTGTAGATCGAGTAGAGGAAGGCGTTGCCCAAGATCAACAGATCGCCGATCGCGATCTGTTCACTCTCCCAACACATCACTCCAATGCCAAAGAGGGCAAGTCCTGCGGCGAGGAAAGTTTTTAGGAACACCTGCCGACCTAGCAGTTGCCCTAGCAGAGGAACTAGGATGACGTTGAAACTCGCAATGAATGCAGCCCGATCGGCAGAAGTTGTCTCAAGGGCAACGGTTTGGAGGACTGATGCAGGAAACAGTAGGAGTGATAAGAAGACTCCATCCCGTAGCAGGGAAAAATTCAGGAAGCGCAAATAGGGGGTAAACGGCAACGCTGCTATTACGTAGCGGGTTGCAAATATTGCAGAAGGAGAAAGACTGCTGAGAGCTCCCTTGATAACCGGATAGCTTGTACCCCAGATTAGGGTGACAAGAACCAACACTGCTATACCCCAAGCATGGAGAGTGTTTGGCGATCTTTGAGAACCACTATTTAATTCTGTAGTCATTGAGTAGCCTAATCGATTAGCAATAGAACTAAATTCCGTTAGTTAACCGTAAAGAGGTTGACTAGAGTAAGAAATCTCAATATTTTAAACTCGAATGCAGCCTAAACTAGCGAGTGTTTCAGTTAGTTTCGACCTGACGACCCCAACTCCTTTACAGCAGAAAGCCTTCAATTTGCTGGGCGTTCCGCTGACATTCCAGTCATGTATCCGGCGGGGTATCTCATCCCGATCGCCCGACTGATAGGGGTTTGAAACGCTAGTTTCAAAGCGTGTGGGGTAAGTTCCGTTTAAATGTCGTTTTTCTATACTACTAATTGAATTTCGCCAAGTGGGAATTCAAATATTAGTAGAACAAGAACAGATAAAATCAGATATTTGGTAATTCCCAAATCCACACATAATTCAAGGCTGCAACGCCAAAAATTGATAAAAGTTAAGCGTAGGAAAAATTAGTAATGCAGCGATAAACCACATAATGCAGCCAATAATAATGTCAAGAATTCGCCACGCAGATGGACGTTGGAAAAATGGCGTTAGCCAAACAGCGCCATATGCAAGTGCAAAAAACCAGATAAAGGAAGCAAGAATTGCGCCAAGTGCGAAAAAAATGCGTTCACTCACCGTGTATTGAGCTGCCAAACCACCAACCAGTACCACAGTGTCTAGATAGACGTGTGGGTTTAGGAGGCTGAGTGCCAGCGTCGTCAGAACATTGCTCCAAAGACTTGTTGGTTGAATATCCAGTTGATCTATATCTATCGCTGCGGTCGCAAAAGCAGATTTAAATGAATATAAGCCATAAAAGAAAAGAAACACCACGCCAGCCCATAGAGCTATATTAGCTAGTTCTGGAATATTCGAGCTTAGTGTACCGAACCCTATAGTACCGATAATAATTAGAGTGGCGTCACATAGGAAGCAGACGCTTGCAGTCGCGAAAACGTGTTCGCGCTTGAGACCTTGACGCAAAACATAGGCGTTTTGAGCACCAATGGCGACAATTAGTCCAGCAAACAAGGTAAACCCGTTAAGGAATACAACCGGGAAAAACTCAGGCACTTTACACAATCTCCTTTAGCATTTGGACTTTGGACAAAAAAGATTACGTTCGTCGCGTAAATTATGATTCTGTTGGCGAATTGCGATATACCTCTGGCGTCTGCCCTTCGGGCAATGGCTATGCTCAACCCCTTGAAATATCGTAGCCGCTCACACCAGAAATTGCGGTTTACATGAATTCGCCAACAAAGTCAAATTATCCACGAACTAGGAACGATTACTCGTAGCTTTTTGAAATATTTCCCGAAATAAATCGAAGTACGACACGCTCAAGTATTCAATCTTATGACGAATGGGATGATGAACTTTATCAAGATTATGTACCGCTACACTAGGATAGAGATGATGTTCAACATGATAGTTATTGCCATTTGTAATGTAGCTAATGATTGGATTAGTTTCAACTGAACGAGTATTTAAGAAAACATCTGTTGTCGTCTTATTGCAATATATATGTTCCGGTAACTCTATAATAAAATGAAACAATTCGCCAAAAACTAACCACGGTATAAACCAGATTTTGAGAGGTATTAAGGACAGGTCAAACACGCTAATAGAAAAGAGTGTTAGAAAAATTGTGACTAGCACAAGATATTCAATTAAAACATCCTTTTTAGCCTTGTCAGTAGAAAAAACTTCTGGGTATTTACCTTTCATTAAGTTAAATAATGTCGAGAAAAAAGTTGGTATTCTTGCAAAATTCCAAGCTCTAACGAAGAGTTTATTGAAGCTTTCTAGTGAAGACTCATCATAGTCAAATATCTCAGCATTCTTTTCGGTGCCTAAATATTTATGATGGTGTAGATGCTGGACTCTGTAATGGGTGTATGAAACAAGCATTGGAACACCAAACAAAAAACCGAAAAAGCGGTTTAATATCTTTGAGTTGAAAAAATTGTGATGAAGACACTCATGTTGCAATTCTAAGCCATGAGCAAATGTAATTCCCAACAGTATTTGGAGTATAATAATTAATTTCCAATCCTGAATAAAAATAATTCCAACACTCAGAGAAACTACCAAAGCAAAATAAGTTAATAGCTTTGCAAAAGAGCGTATACGGTCAACTTTAGATATGCTTTTTAATTCAATACCAAAGTTTTCAACCTTCTGAGATATTTCAGCAGTACCGCAGATTTTTTCCATGACTAGCACCTATCTAAACTATTAAAACATTTTCGTATCCGCTCAACGATCCGGGGTAAATGGCTCAACAATGCACCTCAAATGACGCAAAATCCTTCGTGAGTGGGTAGTCGGCCGCGAATTATTGAGCGGATACGAAAATATTATACACAAAATTCGAGTATCCCAAAAAACTTAAGTTATAGCCATTGGCAGCCTCCCCCCTCTTCCCATCTACGATTATCATTTTTATTGAAAAGATTTTAAGTATTTTAACTGATTGACAAAATGTACTTTATCTTAATCTCTCACGATATGGTGCTGACAGCGGACAAAATGATTGCTCGTGGAGTGAGGGTTTACATGGAACTTACCCCGCGTGCGGGATAAGTTCCGTTTAATTAGCCTTTTAATAATCGCAAAAAAGAGTTTCGCGAGTATCTCTACCCGTCACTGGATTAGTACCTTTTGCCACTTTACAAAGTTTTTCTATCATATCGTCTCGCAGCAGTGTCTCTGTAAAATCAGCGCCGTCAATGACAGCTCCTTCCAGTTTGGTATTGTAAGCGAAAGCACCCTCAAGGATAGCATTAGTTAAATTTGCTTTCATCATGCGAGCTAAATCTAAAGTCGCACCCGTGAAATTAGCGCCTTCTAAATTTGCCTCTTCCATATTTGCCGCAAAAAAGCTGACGCCGCGCAAATCTGCATTGGTAAAATTGCTGTTGCGAAGATTGGCTTTATTAAAGCTGTCGTCTGTCAGAACTTGTCCGGTAAAATCAGCGCCGACTAGGATTTCTTTGTCGTGATTTAGGGCGAAAGCAGGTGCGGGATTAATGCCGATCGCCCCAGCGGCAATTACTGCTAAAATAACAAAGCTCAGCAAGAAACTATAAATATGTTGTCGAATTTGAGGAATCATACCAATGAAAGCTAATGGGCAGCAGTGACAGTTCAGAATTGAATTCTACCAGAAAGCGCGATCGCCGGCTCGCCACGGCCCACTCCAATTCCCCCCAATCCCCAAACTCTCGGGATATCGGCACATTGGGAGAAAACTTAGTCGCCGAGTGGTTGCAGCAGCAAGGTTGGGAAATCCTGCACCGGCAGTGGCACTGTCGCTGGGGAGAGATTGACATCATCGCACTCGGAAGAGATGAAGAAAGCGAAATCAACAGAGGTAACGAAAATTCCCCATTCCCCATTCCCCATTCCCAAACATTAGCATTTGTCGAGGTAAAAACTCGCCGCCCGGGAAATTGGGATGCTGGTGGAATGCTGGCTGTTAGTACCACAAAACAAGCCAAACTTTGGCAAACAGCCGAAATATTTTTAAGCACACGTCCAGATTTAGCAAATAATTCTTGTCGCTTTGATGTCGCCTTAGTCAGATGCGAACCTTCACGACAAAACACTAAGCAAATATTACCACCATTAACAGCAGCGAACTCTCAATATGCCCTTGCAGGAAACTACCTGCTCACCCTGCAAGAATACATTCGATCGGCTTTTAGCAATTAAAAATATATATATAATTAAAAATTAGAGGGTCAAACTAAAAAGCCATGCCACTAGGTAATTTTTAATTGTTAATTTCCCTAGGCTGTCGCGCATTTCTCTCTTCATCTTTAACGGACGTGAAAAAACCGTTAAATCTTGTCCCCCTCTGCCCTTCTCTCCCTCTCCCATCTGTCATAACAGTTAACTTATATGATTAGCAGTCTAGGCCAGAGTTTCCGGGCAATATCCCAGACCCTTGACAAACTGCTGCCGAAACGCTTCAATTTCCTTGCGGTCAGGGCTGCCGTGACAAACTACTGCCACCTGGTAGCGGCGCATCACGCTCAGCGGCGACTGTCCAGTTTCCAAACTCCAAAGTGCCATTTGCAAGCGAATTTCTGGATCGTAAGGAATCCCGAGTTCGTTCATAAAAGCCCGAAAATCCCCGTGCATTTCTGGAGTTAAATATTGGCTCATTTTCACCTTCACTACCCAGCCATCTATTTGGTGAATAACGGTGATAAATTGCAAGGGAAGATGATGAGCCGTGCGTAGGTAATCCACGACTCTCAGGGTAAGGCTAGTATTGGCGATGTAGTAGAGGTATTCCATAACGATCCTTATGAGCCTTATGAGCAAAGCTGATGCTATACCTCTATCGTCGCGGTATATACCCACTACCACAAGGGGAAAAGCACCCGACTTTGGATGGGGGTTTTTACCCAATTTGTTACCTAGTTGACAGATTGATTTGATAGGAATTCACTTGATGACAGAGATTGACTGGTCTTTGGACGGCTACGACTACGAACTTTCGCCCTCGCGCATTGCCCAAAATCCCGCAGTGCCGAGGGACAGCTCTCGCTTGCTGGCTGTTGATTCTCCTAGTAGCCTACAACACCGGATGTTCCGGGATTTGCCGGATTTGCTGGAGCCGGGAGACTTGCTGGTACTCAACAACACCCGCGTGCTGCCGGCGAGGCTCTACGGGCGCAAACCCAACGGCCCGGCTGTGGAGATATTGTTGATGGAAGAACGGCAGCACAACTGCTGGCTGGCTTTGGTTAAACCGGGGAAACGCTTAAAGTTGGGATCGCAAATTGAGTTTGAGCCGATCGCCCCACCCTGTCAGAACTCTGCAGCAGATCCTTGCTCTTGCGTTCCCGAAGCGGAGGTGCCCGATCGCCGTCGATTGACTGCGACAGTTATAGAGAGGGACGAGGCAACAGGGGGACGGCTGCTGGAGTTTGACATCCCCGCAGATGCGACTCTGGTGAAGTTTTTGGACGAATACGGCCACGTACCCCTGCCGCCCTACATCGACAATTCCCAAGCTTCAGCGGAACAGTACCAGACTGTCTATGCCGATCGGCTTGGGGCGGTGGCTGCCCCCACCGCCGGCTTGCACTTCACCGAAGAGTTGTTCAGTCGCTTGCAGCAGCGGGGAATCGAAAAAACTTTTGTCACCCTGCACGTCGGAGTAGGGACGTTTCGCCCGGTGGAGGTGGCAGACGTGACGGCTCACCAAATGCACGGCGAATGGGTGGAAGTACCCCCCGCCACAGTCGATAAAATCCGCGAAACTCAAGCCAGAGGCGGGCGGATCTTTGCCGTGGGTACGACAGCAGTGCGAGCTTTAGAGGGAGCTGCGGCGGCGAGCGGCGATTTTTCCTTGCAGCCTTTTTGCGGCCAGACAAATTTGTTTATCTACCCGGGCTACAAGTGGCGGGTTGTAGAGGGGATGATTACCAATTTTCACTTGCCCCGCTCTACTTTGATGATGATGGTAAGTGCGATGATTGGAAGGTCTCGGCTGTTGGATTTGTACCGAGAGGCGATCGAGCATCAGTACCGCTTTTATTCCTTTGGCGATGCCATGCTGATTTTACCAACAGCAAAAAAGGATTGACCGATCGGGCATCGGGTTCGCCCAATGCCCCGTATTCCGTTTCTATTCTTCCTCCTCTTCTTCATTGCCGGGATACACGAAGCTGTTGGAACGCCCAGTTAGAACAGATTTGCCCAGAGACAGAGCTTTCTGAGCTGCCACTACAGCTTTGCGCTTCCATGTGGCCTTACGCATATTCTTCTTGGATTTGGAGGTTTTCTTCTTAGGAACTGCCATGACGCTAAATACTTTCGGATTATATAGACAAACAAACATTCTAGCCGATTTTGCCGGCAATGCTTAAGGAGAAAAACGGCAACAACTGCTCGGCAAGCAATATCAAGTAGTAGGGTGCGTCAGCGATTAGCTTCTCGAACAACAGACAAAATCCCCAATTCTGACGCACCCGCAGCAGCTAAAGTTCGTGAAAGTGGTAGATCACGACGCCAGTTACGGCATCGTTCTCGATACTGACATAACCCGTTTTGAGCATTGCCGTGAAAGCCTCTTCCACTTCGGCAAAAGTAGCGCCGGTTGCCATCACCCCTTGGGTGACAGATAATCTTCCGTTCTTGGTGTAAGCTGCCTTCAGGAGTTTAACCCCTAACTGGTCGGGAGTTTGCTTGGGGTATGTCGCGGCGATCGCCCCGCCGATCGGATATAGCGGTATACCTTCAGGAGATACCCCGAGTTTGCCCCTGAGACTGGCATTGTGTTCGTCCACCATGTTCGGCAGCAGCAGCAAGTCAAACAATTGCCCGAACCCAAACAACCCAAAGGTACACAGCCACAGCAAACCCGTGGCAATCTTGCCGTTGTAAAGACGGTGGAGTCCGAATGGGCCGAAAAAACAAGCTGCCCATAAAAGGTAACTAACACCTAAATTGCTCATTTTCTGACCGTCCTGCCTGGTTATTCTAACTATTGGAGTCCCTATATACATTTTGTACTTTCTATTTGGTGTTTAAACAGCTTGACGCCAGCAGATATTTGTGAATTGTCCGAAGTTATTGGTTATTTACTACCAATTCCCCAATTCCCATACCCCATGCCCCATGCCCCATGCCCCATGCCCCATGCCCAGTGAGTAATTTTGCGTAGCAATTCTTAACGCCAGTAACATATTTCGGCGGGCGAGAGCTTGGTAAACTGGAGGGCGTGGAAATTACAGCAGCTTTGACCTGGATTCCACACGCAGCGCCAAACGGAGCGCGCCGCCAGCGCTGACCGGACATACACGAGCGATCGCCCGCAGTACCCGACAATTGAAACAAGCGAGTAGTTATAAGCAGAAATCCAATAAACATATGGTAGATTCCCTCAAAAAACCCACTTTTGAAGAACTGCGGCCGGGAGTGAAAACCCCAGCCAAAGAAACTATTCTCACGCCGAGATTTTACACAACAGACTTTGACGAGATGGCCAAAATGGACATCTCCGTAAATGAAGCCGAACTAGAAGCAATTATCCAAGAGTTCCGCGTTGACTACAACAAAAACCACTTCGTGCGGGATGAGGAGTTCGCTCAATCTTGGGATCACATTGACGGCGAAAAACGCCAGTTGTTCATTGAGTTTCTGGAACGTTCCTGCACCGCTGAGTTTTCTGGATTCTTGCTTTACAAAGAATTGGGACGCAGGCTCAAAGGAAAAAATCCAGTGCTGGCCGAGGGTTTCAACCTGATGTCGCGGGACGAAGCGCGGCACGCCGGATTCCTCAACAAAGCTCTCTCGGACTTTAATTTGTCCCTGGATTTGGGTTTCTTGACAAAGAGCCGCAGTTACACATTCTTTAAGCCGAAGTTTATTTTCTACGCGACTTACTTGTCGGAAAAGATCGGTTATTGGCGCTACATCACCATTTACCAGCATTTAAAAGCCCATCCTGAAGACCAGATTTATCCGATTTTCCGATTCTTTGAAAATTGGTGCCAGGATGAAAACCGCCACGGAGATTTCTTCGATGCGGTGATGAGAGCTCAGCCTCAGATGTTGAACGATTGGCGCGCTAAGCTTTGGTGCCGTTTCTTCTTGCTGTCAGTGTTCGCGACGATGTATCTCAATGATATCCAGCGCGCCGGTTTTTATCGATCGCTCGGTCTCGATGCTCGCGAATACGACATTGAAGTGATTAAAAAGACCAACGAAACCGCAGGCCGCGTATTCCCCGTGATGCTGGACGTGAACAACCCAGAATTTTACGAACGCCTGGATGTTTGCCTCAAGAACAATCAGCAGTTGACCGCAATTGTTGCTTCTGAAACTCCGAAATTCTTGCAATTCTTCCAAAAATTGCCTCTGTATTTGTCGAACGGCTGGCAGTTGTTGAAGCTGTACTTCATGAAGACGATTGAATCACCTTCTGTTGAGGGTGCAGTCCGTTAAGTTTTGATTTTTTATCCTCTGTTACGGCGGTTCTGCGACAAGCAGGGCCGCTTTTTTAGGTATGATGTTAGATTAGTTTTTAGAGGCGATCGTGCGATCGGGTTTCAAATTCAATTGAGCGAACTTTACCAAGGAGTTAATTTTGAGATGAAGGGTGAGTAATATGATATCGGGAAGACGCAACTCTTTTGCAGACTACAAAGCAGATGGACACAACTGGATAACTTTGATGACAGGAGAATATTATCCAGATATATTACAGGAGGCTTGCCAACTTTATGAACCAGTTTTAGTAATGTTTGGGCAATTACTCAGGACTTCTGAATCATCGGTGCGTCTATTTATACAGATTTCAGAGGTTCCTAGCACATGGATGCGAGTTCAACTTCTCAGGGTGTTTCGCAAGTATGTTAGCCCTGAGATTCCAGTCGAAATGCTCAGAAGAAAAAAAAAGATAACGGATATTTGCAATCAGTTTGGATCTCGTTTTAGGCCAGTTCAAGAAGTTCAAGCTGCATACATGACTCGTCCAATTCCCGACGAGGCAATGTCAGCTTTGTTGTGGGAATACAAAAGTCGTGGCAACAAAGGATACGACCTAACTGAAAGGTTTTTCTCCTTATTCCGCTTACACTTTCCATACTTGGCAATCCGAGGGCCAGAGCGAGCTGGAAAAGATATTATGATGGGAAATGTGTTCTCAAACTATCCCAACCCAAAACGCCCTGTTGATTTTGTAATTTATGATATTAATGAAAATGACTTGCTGGCAATAGGATTAGCACGATATGATTCAGATAGAGGTGGTGCACAAGAAGACGATAGAACAGGCGGTTATCGTAGCTGTGCTGATGAAATCCTCAGTTACACACAAAATCACAACTTAAGAACTAAGGTGATTTTTTTGAATGATGGGCCTGGTCTTTTACTGGGTTCAATGTGGGATGACTACGCAAATATTGAAAAGAGTTGGCCAGATCGGATTATGGTATTGACACTGCGTATGGTTCCAGATCGGATTAAAGTGGAATGGCTGCGTTCTTGAAAATAGGAGTGACAATGGCTACTGGTATTTCAAAAAAACAATCAAAAGGTCAAGCTGCATCCAATCTTACTGACAGCCAATTAAATAATAACTTGGATGCGTGCTTTTTATATCCAGGCAAACAGCCTACCAGTAAAGTTTTAGGCACTAATAAAGCTAAATGTGTACAACTGTGGGTTAGCAATGAACAGCCAAGTATGAGCGATGACAATCGTCTTTACTATGGTGATAATTTGCCAATTTTAGCAAACTTAATTCAAGATAATTCTGTTAAAGGCAAAGTAAAATTAATTTATATAGATCCGCCTTTTGCAACGAAAAGTATATTTCAATCGCGCTCTCAGACTGATGCTTATTCAGACTTATTAGCAGGGAACAGCTATATTGAATTTATTCGTCAGAGGTTGATACTATTGAGAGAGTTATTAGCTGATGACGGCTCAATATATGTCCATCTTGATGAGAATATGGCATTTTATATCAAGGTGATTATGGATGAAATTTTTGGTCAACGCAATTTTAGAAATTGGATTACTCGTAAAAAATGTAACCCCAAAAACTCTACAAAAAAAACTTACGGAAATGTTTCAGATTTTTTACTATTTTATAGTAAATCAGATACTTATGTCTGGAATCGTCCAGTTGAAGAATGGACGGATAAGCGCGCTAACAAAGAATATGAATACATTGAAAAAGAAACTGGACGGCGATATAAAAAGGTTCCGATTCATGCACCAGGAGTGCGAAATGGCGAAACTGGAAAGTCTTGGAGAGGGATGAATCCGCCACCGGGAAAACATTGGCAGTTTCTACCTCAAACACTAGATGAGATGGATGCTAGAGGCGAAATATATTGGTCTGCGACTGGAAATCCCCGTCGCAAGATATATTTGGATAGTAGTAGTGGGATTCCCGTACAAGATATTTGGCTTGAGTTTCGCGATGCTCACAATCAGAATATTGAAATTACAGGTTATCCAACTGAGAAAAACCGCGCTCTACTTAGTAGAATTATTCGAGCTTCATCAAATCCTGATGATTTAGTGCTCGATTGCTTTGCCGGTTCGGGTACGACTTTGAGTGTTGCTTCGGAGTTTGGGAGGAGATGGATAGGAATTGATAATAGTTCGGAGGCGATCGCAACTACTTTGCGGCGTTTTGCTAAGGGTTGCGAACGGATGGGCGATTTTGTCAGCCAGCAAACACCCCTACACCAGAATCCATCTGATGACGAGTCTCGGCAATTATCGCTTTTTAACTTAGATGAATCTATATTTCAAGCTGAGTCTCCCCCAGAAAAAAGCGAGATGATTAATAACTTTGGTCTTTATGCAACTGATTCGTTTGCTGGGGAACTAGAAGATATTGTGAGGCAATGGATAGAATGGCAGTAGCAGTGTACAGAAGCGGCTTAACTCAATATTTTAAAATTAAAATTAGCGATCGCCCTCAAATCTAGCATCTACTATTTTCTGCAGTTTTATGAAAATCAACAAAAAACAATTCAACAAATCAACTTGGGTTTTTGCTATGGGAATGCTCGGTGTGTTCCTCCTATCCTTAACTCTGCGATTTTGGGAACTGGAGAGATTTAACACCTTAGTATTTGACGAGGTTTATTACGCTAAATTTGCCAACGATTATCTCACAAAAACTCCCTTTTTCAACGCTCACCCGCCGCTAAGCCAGTACATAATTGCGATCGGCATTTGGATCGGCACTCACCTTCCCTTCGGCAAAACAGCCGTCAACAGTATGGCCGGTTCCCTGCTTTCCCCTTGGGATTACCGCTGGTTGAATGCTCTCACAGGCTCCTTTATTCCCCTAGTTGTGGGAGCCCTGGCTTATCAGCTAGTTCCGCGCCGCACCTTTGCTTTTATTGCTGCTTTATTTATCGCCTGCGACGGTTTGTTTTTAGTTGAGTCTCGCTACGCGCTGAACAACATTTATCTGGTTTTGTTAGGAATATTAGGTCAGTTATTTATTTTCAAATCCGTAGAAGCTGAAGGCAAAAAACGTTGGATTTTACTGGTACTAGCCGGGATAGGTTTCGGTGCTTCTGCTGCTATCAAATGGAACGGATTGTGGTTTCTTTTCGGTACTTATCTAATTTTGCTGTGCGCTTGGGCCGTTCGTTTCACGCAGGGAAACAAAGCAGATGAAGAACAGAGCCGCGAGGTAAATTCGGCTCTAATTCCTCCCGAAAGTCCCGTACAAAAACTGACTCAACTCAATTTTATAGAAGTAGGTTTGAGTCTAGCTGTCATTCCTATTTTAGTTTACAGCATATCCTGGATTCCTCACCTGCATCTAAATCCTACTCCCAATTTCTGGCAGATGCAAACGGAGATTTTGACTTATCACCAGCGGATTAAAAGCGGGCCTGCCGTGCATCCTTATTGTTCCGCGTGGTACGGTTGGCCTTTGATGCTTCGCCCCATAGTTTACTTCTACAAAACTGCTAGCAGCAATGGACAACCCGATCCGGTTTTGCCGCCTTTACCCACCGGTGCAACTAAGATTATTTTTGACGTTCACGCGATGGGAAATCCGGCTCTTTGGTGGCTGTCAACCTTGGCTTTAATGTTAATAATCGGAATTTTAGTTCACCGGATTTCGGTGTGGGTGAAAACGCGCAGCGAGGCTTCTGTGGAACTAATCGAACAGCAGCGGCCGATTTTGTTTCCGCCGACTGCCCAAATGTGGCTGGCGTTGTATTTAATAGTTAATTGGGCCGCTAATTTGCTGCCTTGGGTGAAGGTGAGTCGCTGTGTATTTTTGTATCATTATATGGGCTGTTCCGTGTTTGCAGCCTTAGCGCTTGCTTGGTGGGTTGACAGGTGGCTGCACAGCCCTCAAACTCGACTCCGAGGGATGGGAGTAACAATTATTTTTCTGGTTTTGGGTGCTTTTATTTTCTGGATGCCTATCTATTTGGGACTGCCTTTGTCGCAGTGGGAATGGAAAATTCGGATGTGGCTGCCGTCTTGGGTGTAATACTAATTCTCAAAACTCATGCAACAGTATCTCTCCGGGTGCGTCGCCACCCTTAAATCTTAAATAATATCCACAATCTTTGAGCGACGCACCTTACAAACAGGGTGAGCGTAAACAAACCTACACTCATCATTGTTGCTTTCTGGAGGCGAGAATTGGTATAACTTAGAAATAATTTTTTTATTTACGGGCTCTCCGGCCCGTTCCACAATAAAATTAAGTTTTGTGGAACAGGCCGGAAAGCCGTTTCACAATAAAATTAAGTTTTGTGGAACAGGCCGGAAAGCCTGTTCCCAACAAAGGTGCAAGATGCCCGTTCCACAATAAAATTAAGTTTTGTGGAACAGGCCGGAAAGCCTGTTCCCAACAAAGGTGCAAGATGTAAGTTATAACGTTTATTACAAAGGTGAGTTTGCAAAAGCGAGCATTATTTTTGATACAGTGCTCGATAAACTGGTTCGCCGCGTTTGAGAGTAGCGATTTCTCTTTCAGTAGCCACAGGCAGGGGATTTTCTGCTAGCCAGTTGTCGCCGTTTTGACGTTTAAAACTGGGGTGAGATGAAAAGCGATCGCACATTTCCGTTTCTACCTCTTCAATATCAGATTGAATAAAAACTTCACCGCCAACTGCGAGATAAGTTGCCAATTCGTTGACTAATTCCTGCTGCACCACCCGCCGTTTGTGGTGCTTTTTCTTGAACCACGGATCTGGAAATTGAATGCTAACTCGCTGCAAAATACCTGCGGGTAAAGTTTCTAAAATTGGTTTCAGAGAACTATTAGCATTGCAAAACAAATAGTGCAAATTTGTCAAGCCTTTTTCGTCCCGCCAAAGATTCGCCTCCTCTACCAGAGGTTCCCGAATTTCTAATCCTAGAAAGTTCCAGTCTGTTTGGATTTGCGCCATGTGCCACAAAAACCGTCCTCTGCCGCAGCCGATATCTAAATGCAGCGGTAAATTTAAGTCAGCATAAATTTTTGTCCAATCCGGGGGACTTGCAGATGCTTGATATCTAATTGATAGGGGATTAACGTGTTCCCGCACTCTTACTCTTGCCAATTTTGCTGTCTCCTGAATGTATTTTTTAACCGCTGATGAAGGTAGATTAACGTGAATTAACGCAGATAAATATTGATTTTTGCGAGGTTGTCTAATACTTTTTAAGGAATTAGAAATGAAAAATGGCAGACTTACGATTTTTCATTTCTAATTATTGCATTAGGCTTCTGGTTCAATGCCTGCTGCTCTTAATTGCGCGGCTAGTCGATCGGCCCGCTGTTGAACATTTGCTTTTTCCTGCCGTTCCCTTTCTACCATTTCTGCTCCCCACAATAACATCTCTCCGCTCTCATCCCACCAGCGCAACCAATATCCGGTTCTTTCGGCCTTTGTTCCCTGCCAAACACCCAGAAATAACCCAACTCCCGGAATCCAATAACGATTGTTTGCATCGGGTTGCTGTTTTTTATACTCTGCTGATGAATTCAAATGATGTACTATTAAATCTCCGATCGCAGGTTCAAAAATTACATAGATTGGAGCTTGCAATATTTGTTCGTAAAAATGCCATTTTCCGGGGAGATAAGTTTGTTTTGCCGAATATTCATCCTGATAACTAGGAGGATTATCTGGCAAAAACTCCATGACAATTGCCGGAATGTCTCCTTCTAGGTTGGGGGTATAACTGCGGCGAATTTCTCGATCGGGAAGGGGCTGTACGTTGGTGGCATAAAACAGATCGGGAGTTTTTATAACTAGCTTATCGTTGAAAGTTACACAAATCGCCAGATGAGGCGCAACTAATGTTCCCTCCAAAATTAGCCCCGCAATTTCTAAGCTTTCCCGTAAGGCGGCGGCGAGCAAAGGCTGGTCGATATCTTGCAGGGGTTGCTCGTCTAAAATGAAATCTTTGGGCAATTTTTCCCAGGATATTTTTAATTTAATTGGATTGAATGTCATGGTATTTTACCTCTTAGTAAGAAGAATGCGGCGGAACTGCTGGCAATGATTTTCGCTCGAATAGCATCGCCTATTTTTTAAGCTTCTGGTTCAATGCCTAATGCTCTTAATTGTGCGGCCAATAGGGACGATCGTTCTCGTTCTTGTTCTGCTCGTTCTCGTTCTTGTTCGGCTTGCTGTTGAGCGATCGTCTTTTGCTGCCGTTCTTGTTCGGCTTGCTGTTGAGCTATTTCCCTTTCTTGCCTTTCTCTTTCTACCATTTCTGCACCCCACAATAACATCTCTGAGCTTTCATCCCACCAGCGCAACCAATATCCCGTTCTTTCAGCTTTTGTTCCCTGCCAAACCCCCAGAAATAACCCAACTCCTGCAATCCAATAACGGCCGTTTAAATCTGGTGGTTGTACTTCATAATTTCCTGATGAATCCAACTGGTAGACTTCTAACACTCCGGCGGCTGGTTCAAAAAGTGCATAGACTGGCACTCGCAATATTTGCTCGTAAAAAAACCATTTTCCGGGGGGATAAGTTTTTTTGCGAGAATATTCATCGTTGCGACTAGCTGACAAGAACTCCATGACGATCGCCGGAATGTCTCCTTCTAAGTTGGGAGTGTAACTGCGGCGAATTTCTTGACTCTCAAGCGGCTGTACGTTGCTGGCATAAAACCAATCTGGGGCTTTGATAACTAGCTTGTCGTCTAATGTCGCGCAAATGCCCATATTGGGGGCAACTAATATTCCTGCTACTATTAGCCCTGCAATTTCTAGGATTTCCCGCAAGGCGGCAGCTAGTAAGGGCTGGTCGATATTTTCCACAGGTTCCTCATCTAAAATGAAGTCGGCTGGCAATTTTTCCCAGGTAATTTTCAAGTCGGCTGTAGTGGCTGTCACGGTATTTTACCTCTTATTGAGACTGCTATTACTAAGACTGCTGGAGCGCGGTTTGCAATACTTCGCGATGAAAGAGCGATCGCCCTACTATAAATTTTATCCTGTCTGGCGATAAGGCGTCGCCGTTAGCATAGTGTTCGATCCAGGTTTTGCTGATTAAATACGGATCTTCGGGCAATTCTGATAATAAGTATCCCGGCATTTCTAACTCGTCCATCAATTGACTGACTTTCGGGTCGTAGCTGAGGGCAAAACAGCGGCATTCTTCAGATGCTGCCATAATTAAACTGTGGTAGCGCATCCCGATCGCCATTTCGACTCCCCGGAATACTCCTTTCAATTTTCTCGGATCGTCTAAACTGAGGATGCGGCTCCTTTTGGGCAGGGCTTCGTGCAAATGTTTGGCGATTTCTAAGTCGTGAGACGCTTGAAAAGGCAGCAGCAAAATTAAGGTGCGAGTTGCTTTTTGAAAGTCAACTAAAGCTTGAGTTAAGATTGACAAACGCGCGGGAGTTAGTGTAGAATGAGAACGCAAACAAACAGCAACTCTGGGTGCTGGTAAATCCCACAAACCGGATACGGGAGAATTCTCCAAAGCCCACACAGGATCGGGCGCTAAAGTAAAGGGAATTTTCCAATCTGCAAGTAAAGTAGCTGAGCCTTTATCCCGCACGCTGACGGCGGTGCATCCAGCAAAACAGCGCTGAGATAACTTGCGAGTGATTTCGCGCTTCAAAGGCCCAATTCCCTGAGCCCAGGCAACAGTTTTTAAGCCCATCCGCTGCGCTATTCCCATCAAACCCCCATAATAGAAAGGGCTCGCAATGCTGGTAGCGTCTTGGATTAAACTGCCGCCGCCCCAGATTAGGGCGTCGGAGGTGCGGAGTGCTTCGAGAACTTGGAAGGCATTCATGCGATCGCGCGCAGCTACCCCGTACCGCTGATTTGTCTCGACAGGATTGCCAGACAGGACGATCGGCGTCACGCCATCTGGTAACATTTGCAGTAGCGATGCCAACAGCGCCTCGTCGCCGCCGTTGCCTTTACCGTAATAGCCGCACAAAATTGCTCGCATTTCTACTCTTTTGTTTGTTTGTGATGGGGAATCTAACTATTTTAGATTTTAGATTTTGGATTTTAGATTTTTTTGAGATTTGAAATTTGATAATACTACTACCCAAAAAAATGTTACTGTCAGCAAACTTCAAAGCTTTACGCCATCAGTCAGCTAAAATCGCAAATCTAATATAATCTCAAATCGCTAATCTAAAATTGTATGACCAGCCCAAAAACAGGTACAAGCCCCGACTTAAGTCGTGGATGCTCCTAAAATTTTAGACCAAAGCTCAAGCTCCAAGATTCATCTGTGGAGTAAATCTAAAATCTAAAATCTAAAATCTAAAATCGACTGACTCATCATACTTTATATGACAGTTGCGTAAGTCCCGATCGATAAATCTTTCATCTTCGTTCAGAATACAAAAAATGCACGCTTTGTCAATTCCCACCTGGATTATTCACATCTCTAGCGTCGTCGAGTGGATTGCCGCCATCTGGTTAATTTGGACTTACGGCGAAGTCACTCAAAACCGAGCTTGGTGGGCCCTTTCCGCCGGAATGCTGCCCGCTCTTGTCAGCGCTATGTGTGCCTGTACGTGGCACTATTTTGACAACTCTCCCGCCCTAGAATGGATCGTTACCCTGCAAGCGGCGATGACTCTCATCGGCAATTTTACTCTGTGGGCGGCGGCTTGGTGGATTTGGCGATCGGCTCAGCCAGCAGAGAAAATTAAAGATTAAAAAAGGGAGAAACTAAGTGAAAAATAGCACTATTTGGGTAAAATTTGCGGCGAGTTTGCTTTTGTTGACAGCCGGATTTTTGCTTCCCAGCAAAGCCAGCAACATTCCCCTGCAAGTCGCACAACAGCCTAACTGTAAAAGTCCTCAAACGACACAGGAGCAGAATGCGTGTTCCAGTCAAGAGTTTCAGGCAGCAGACAGAAAACTCAATCAAGTATATCAGCAACTTCTGCCAAAACTCAACAGCAAACAAAAGCAGAGATTGACTGTTGCACAGCGCAGTTGGCTCAAGTTTCGAGATGAATCTTGCAATTATGAAATGGGGCAGTTTGAAGGCGGTACTTTGGCTGCTTCTACCTACGGTTATTGCAGAGCTAGAGTGACACAAGAGCGCGTTAAAGATTTGGATGGTTATTTGAAACAAGCAAGTTTGTAACAGTGCGATCGATATTTAGTAATGCAATCGATACCCACCCTACGAGAGAACAACGATTGAGTCCCAAATTTTTTTATTTGATCTTTCTCTATCCGGATGGTGTACAATCTAAAATCTAAAATCTAAAATCCAAAATCGCTATGTCCTTCGTTGGTTTGCACATTCACAGCGATTATAGCCTGCTGGACGGGGCGTCTCAGCTACAGCAGCTCGCAGAACGGGCGGTGGAATTGGGGATGCCCGCGATCGCCCTTACAGACCACGGAGTGATGTACGGGGCGATCGAGCTAATCAAAGTTTGCCGAAATAAAAATATCAAGCCGATTATTGGCAATGAAATGTATGTCGTCAACGGCGACATTGAAGTCAAAGTTCGAGGTAGAAGAAAATACCATCAAGTTGTTTTAGCTAAAAATACCCAAGGTTATAAAAACCTCGTAAAACTCACCACAATTTCCCATTTAAAGGGAATGCCTGAAAGAGGTATTTTTGCCCGACCTTGCATCAACAAGGAACTGCTAAAACAATACTCCGAAGGTTTAATTGTTACCAGTGCTTGTTTGGGCGGCGAAGTTCCCCAAATGATTCTACAAAACAAACTAGATACTGCCCGCGAAGTTGCCAAATGGTATAAAGAAGTATTTGGAGAAGATTACTATATAGAAATTCAAGACCACGGTTCCCAAGAAGACCGGATTGTTAATGTTGAAATCGTCAAAATTGCCCGCGAACTCAACATTAAAATAATTGCCACCAATGATTCTCACTATATTTCCTGCAACGACGTAGAAGCACACGATGCTTTGCTGTGCATTAACACCAACAAACTGATTGAAGAAGACAAGCGGATGCGCTACAGCGGTACTGAGTATCTTAAGTCTGCTATGGAGATGGCGCAACTGTTTCGAGACCATTTGGATGATGAAACGATCGAAGAGGCGATCGACACCACTTTAGAAGTCGCAAATAAAGTAAAATCTTACGACATCATGGGGGAATCGCGCATTCCCAACTATCCAATCCCCCCAGAACACACAGCAGACACTTTTGTCGAAGAAATATCATGGAAAGGACTATTAGAACGCCTCAAAGCTAGAAGTCGCAATGAAATTACCGCCGTCTACAAAGAACGGCTGGAATACGAACTAAAAATGATTCAGCAGATGGGTTTTTCCACCTACTTTCTAGTAGTTTGGGACTACATGAAATATGCGAGGGACAACCACATTCCCGTAGGCCCAGGACGCGGTTCAGCCGCAGGTTCCCTAGTTGCTTACGTCTTAAAAATTACCAATATAGACCCCGTACATCACGGACTGCTATTCGAGAGATTTCTCAATCCAGAACGCAAATCCATGCCAGATATCGATAGCGATTTCTGCATAGAAAGACGGGACGACATGATTAAATACGTTACTGAAAAGTATGGCGAAGAGCGCGTAGCGCAAATTATTACTTTCAACAGAATGACCTCAAAAGCTGTCTTGAAAGATGTTGCCAGAGTGTTAGGCATTCCCTACAAAAAAGCAGACGAAATGGCAAAATTAATTCCCGTGTCGCGGGGAAAACCGGAAAAACTAAAAGTGATGATTTCTGATGCAACACCTGCACAGGAATTTAAAGACAACTACGAAAATACAATTTGTATCAATGAAGAAACTGGCACCGAAGTCCCAGTTCGTCAGTGGATTGACATGGCAATTCGGATTGAAGGGACAAACAAAACCTTTGGCGTTCATGCGGCCGGCGTAGTGATTTCTTCAGACCCGCTCGATGAAATTGTACCGCTGCAAAAAAATAACGAAGGTGCTGTGATTACTCAGTATTATATGGAAGATTTGGAAGCACTAGGTCTTCTGAAAATGGATTTTCTGGGATTGAAAAATTTGACAACGCTCCAGAAAACTGTTGATTATATTAAGCAAACCCAAAATCTAATTGTCGATCCAGAAATGCTACCTTCTGATATAGAGCGCAGAGCTCAAGAGACTTTTGGCAGAATCAAAAAGTTACCTGATGATGTAGATAAAACTTATAGACTTTTAGAAAGAGGAGATTTAGAAGGTATTTTTCAGTTAGAATCCTCTGGAATGCTGGATGTAGTGAAAAAACTCAAACCTTCCTGTCTGGATGATATTTCTTCTATTTTGGCACTTTACCGACCCGGCCCGCTGGATGCAGGTTTGATTCCTCAGTTTATTGACTGCAAGCACGGTAAAGCAGTTGAGTACGATCATCCGCTATTAGAGCCGATTTTAAAAGAGACTTACGGAACGCTTTGCTTTCAAGAGCAAATTATGCGGATGGCTCAAGATTTGGCGGGCTATTCTTTGGGTCAAGCTGACTTGCTGCGGCGCGCAATGGGCAAGAAGAAAGCTGATGAAATGCAGAAGCAAAAAGAAACGTTTATCGACGGGGCAACTAAGAATGGAGTCAGTCAAAGAATTGCTGAGAAACTGTTCGCGCAAATGCTGCAATTCGCTGAATATTGCTTGAGCTATGACACGAAGATATTGACAGTGGAATATGGGCCGATGGCTATTGGCAAAATTGTTGAGGAAAAAATTGAATGTACTGTTTATAGTGTTGATAGCAACGGTTATATTTATACACAGTCAATTGCACAGTGGCATCGCCGGGGGCAGCAGGAGGTCTTTGAGTATTGCCTGGAAGATGGCTCGATAATTCGCGCCACAAAAGATCACAAGTTTATGACTGTTGGCGGTCAAATGCTGCCCATTGACGAAATCTTTGAACAAGGATTAGACTTAAAACAAATCAACTCTAGCTCAGATATAGCCTTTCTCAAAAAGATGAGGTATGACTGACAGCTTACATAACCACCCAGACGCTTGAGGGCTGAAGCCCAACTACGTACCTCATCTTTCTGAGAACCGCTATATATAAAATGTATCTCGACTGTAGGCAGCTAAAATCGGAACACAAGGAACAAATCATTTCTGCTTTTAATCAGGGCATGGAGTGTCGAGACATTCCTAACTACCTTGGTGTGAGCGAAAGAGCAGTTTCAAGGGTTTTAAAAGAAGCGGAAATTAATACTAAGCGGCGAAACCGCTATACTTTAAATGAGAGCTATTTTGATGTAATTGACTCTCAAGCTAAAGCTTATTTATTAGGATTGATAGCTGCTGATGGCTGCGTTACTCAAACTAATTATGTAGCTTTTGAATCTTTTGAATCTATTGACAAAGAACTTACAGAAATGCTCAGAATAGAGCTACAATACTCTGGTGAAATTAGAGTTATTCAGCCTCAAAATTATGCTCCTCACTACCGAATAAATTTTTCTTCTGAACAACTGGCAAGCTCTTTACAGGGCTACGGCATCATAACAGGAAGAACTTTTTCGGAAGTTACCTATTTCCCTAACTTAAAATATTTAGGGTCTTATGTGTTAGGCTATTTTGACGGTGACGGTTGTGCTTATGCAAACAAAGGTAGAAGTGGCGGTTTAGTCTGCATTGTTGGTTCCTTTGAATTTGCCCGCGAACTAGCAATGCACCTAGGGATGGGTTCTGTACAAGAGCATCAATTAAAAAAAGTTTATTATTGGAGAATCTTTAGTCGAAAAAATATACAAGCATTCTATGATTTTGTGTATCAATATCCCCGCTTGGGATTGCAACGAAAGAAAACTAAAATAGAGGCTATTCTCAGGAGTTACAAACATGGTTAAAATTATTAGTCGAAAATCACTAGGAACTCAAGAAGTCTATGACATAGGCGTTGAACGAGAACATAACTTTATCCTAGAAAATAGTTTGGTGGCATCTAACTGCTTTAATAAATCCCATTCAATGGCCTATGCCTATATCACTTATCAAACTGCCTATTTAAAGGCGAATTATCCTCTAGAATACATGGCTGCACTGCTGACTGCTAACAGGGGCGATCAGGAGAAAGTACAGAAATATATTGCCAATTGTCTCAAGCTGGGTATTGAGGTTGAGCCGCCAGATGTTAATAGCTCTGAACTTACTTTTACACCGCTGCCCAAACAGATGACTGGCTCTGCAAAAGATAAAATTTTGTTTGGGGTTTCGGCGGTTAAAAATGTGGGAGAAGCGGCAATTGAAAATATTTTGGCGGCGCGGCAGGAAGGGGGTAAGTTTAAATCGCTGCCGGATTTGTGCGATCGCGTAAATCTCCATTCTGTGAACCGCCGCGCTTTAGAAGCATTAATTCAATGCGGTGCTTTTGACAAAATTGACAAGAACCGCAATCAATTAATAAACGACCTGGAAGGGGTCATTAAATGGGCGCAAGACCGCAAAAGAGATAGAGAAAGCGGTCAAGGCAATCTATTTGATTTGTTGGGTACGAGCTTCGGAAAGTCGGCAAGTACGTATGACTCTGCTCCCAAATCAAAGCCTGTAAAAGATTTGGACAAACAGGATAAATTGCGTTTAGAAAAAGAATTGCTGGGCTTTTATGTATCAGAACATCCCCTAAAGTTTCTCATGCAAGTAAACCCAGACCCCGATGTGGTGACTCTCGAACAGTTAGCAGATAAAAAGGGGAAAGTATCAGTTATTGTCATGATCAGCGCTATCAAACTTGTAGTGACAAAAAAAGGCGATGCAATGGCTATTTTGCAATTAGAAGATTTGACACATCAAATAAAAGCTGTTGTGTTTCCCAAAGCTTACGAACAAGTGAAACCTTACATTGTAGAGAATGCTATCTTACAGATTAGTGGAAAAATCGAGAAAGATGGGGAGGAAATTCAGATAATTGTAGACACTGCAAAGCCGGTTGAAACAGTACAGGTTGCAGAGGAAATCGAGAGGGCGGAAATCGAGACGGCCCAACCGGAAATAAACAACCCTTGGCCGGCGGAACCAGTCAACATTGTACGATCGACAAAACCTGTGGAAGTTTTAGAAATGGTCATTGTCAAGCTTACACTGCAGCAAGTACAAGACGGGGAAAAACTCAATGACCTCAAAGCCCTTTTGGAAGAACTTTCCTATCGGGGAGAAGATGCTAGCGTTTCTGTGGGGGGAATTGTTGTCGGTGAATATTCCTGTCAACCCTTTCGCATTAACCGTCAATTGTGGGTGCAAGATGGCGAGGGAACTGTTAGCCGTCTCAAGTCCGCTAAATTTGATGCTTGGGTTTTTCCTCTAGACAATCGCGGGGATGCTGCGGTGTTTCGAGAAATGCGATCGCAACTTAATTTGCATTCTTGGGCCAGTCGTTTACTTGACACTGACACCGATCGCCTTCACCAGTATCTCAATTATCTCGCCCAATTAAACAGACGCCCGCCAAACTAACACTTCGCCGCCATCCCCACCGGTGACTAAAGTTTGACCGTCAGGACTAAAAGCCACCGGATTGCACCCAGCAAGAGAGCACAAACATTCTCCTGTTTGCAGGTTCCAGAGTTTCACCGTACCGTCTCGACTGCCGCTAGCCATAGTTTCGCGATCGGGACTAATCGCCACCGAAATCACCGCCTCAGAATGCCCGCTCAAAGTATTAATCAATTCCCCTGTATCGGCCTTCCACAATTTAACAGTAGCGTCGGCACTTCCACTGACAATCGTCTTTCCATCTTGACTAAATGCGATCGCATAAACCCAATCTGAATGACCGACAAAAGTCCGTACACTCTCCCCAATACCTACAAACCACATCTTGATAGTTTTGTCAGCACTGCCGCTGGCAAGCATCATACTTTGAGGGCGAAAACTAACAGATAAAACCTTGTCAGAATGTCCCGAAAGTTTTTGAACCAATGCTCCGTTGCGCTGGTTCCACAATTTAATACTCTGGTCGCCGCTAGCACTCGCAATCGCTCCCGAGTCGCAACTAAAAGCCACCGAGTAAACAGGGCCGTAGCGGTGACTGTAGGGCGAACCAAAATCGCTGTAAAATTCGCGAATCATCGCCTTTTTATCCAGCTTCCACTCAATGACTTTTCTGTCAAAACTGCCGCTAACCATCATTCTCCCGTCTGGGCTGATTGCCACAGCATCAACCGTTGCTGAATGCCCGAAAAAAGTATGGATGAATTCACCTGTTTGCAAGTCCCACAGCTTAATTGTTTTATCGTCGCTGGCGCTAGCGAGAATATTGCCTTGAGGATTAATAACAACAGCATTAACCGAGTCTGAATGACCGTGGAGAATGCGCGCGCACCGCCAGTTATTAGACAATAATTTCGGATTGCTCGCCGATGGCGCAACATGAATATTTTGGGGCGGCGCGGCAGAGACGGCGGTTGCTGTATTTGGCTGCGAGTTAGTTAAGGGCGAATTTATAGCTATTTTGGTTCGATAATTATAAGAGATTTGAGAGCGGGGATATTGCCCAAATTTTACCAAGTCTTGCAACACTTCACCAGCGGATTGATATCGATCTTTTACCGAATCTTTGAGCAATTTATTCAAAATAGTTGCTAATTTTTGGCTGATTTTTATGCCTTTTTGCGCCAAGTGCGATCGCCAAATCCATTTGCATTCCAAAGCATCGAACAAATCATTCAGTACCGCCCCAGTTAGCAGGTGAATGCAGGTAACGCCCAAACTGTAAAGGTCGCTCGCCGGATACGCCTTGCCGCTGCGAATTTGTTCGATCGGCGCATAGCCAGCAGTTCCAGTTATCGTCCCAGTTTGCGCCTCAGAAATGCCGGTAATGTGCTTAGCAACTCCAAAATCTACTAGCACAAACTGACCCCCCCTCGCCTTCCCCTGTACAGCAGGAGATTCAGCCACAATTATCCCTTCTGTACCACCAGAAGATTGAGGTAAAGTTGCCCCTCCTTTTTCTTTACCAGGAGTTGAGCTGCCATATCCCGCCGCCGCCCACAAGGTTTGGGGAGTTCTCCGCACAATATTTTCCGGCTTAATATCCCGATGAATCACTTGCTGCTCGTGAACAAATTGCAAAACAGGCAACAAATTGATCAACAATTCCCAAATCTGTTCTTCGCTAAAAGCTCCCCGCTGCTGCAACTCCTGAAACAAATTATTTCCCTCGATTAACTCTTCCACAAGATACAGACGTTTGGCTTGTTCAAAAGAAGCCAGCAAACTTGGAATCTGCGGGTGCTCTCCGAGTTCGTGCAGCCGGTGAGCTTCTTGTTTGAACAGTGCAGTTGCCTTTTCTAATTCTTCCTTCTCTTGAACTTGGGGGAAAAATTGTTTGATGGCGCAGCGAGTTTCCAACCTATCTTCATCGACAGCTAAAAAAGTTCTGCCAAATGTTCCTTCACCGATAGGTTGAAGCGCGCGATAACGCTCTTTCAGCAGCAATTTTGAGCCGCACGCCAGACAAAACTTGGTTGAGTGAGGATTTTGCGGCTTTTGGCAATGGGGATTGAGGCAATAGCTCATCTTTTTTCCTGCCTGGAGATTCCCACCAAAGCTAAACTTAGCAACATGGTAGTCTGTTTCCACTCACGCCCAGAGTACCATTCTCGATAATACCTGAGAAACCGACTTTCGTAACCTAAAATCTCGGCTCTCAGGTTGAGCCAGTGGCAAGAAACCAAGGTGACGACACTAGAAGTGCTTAATGTAACTAATCCCCTGCCTGAAGGCGAGGGGCTTTCAGTAGCCCTGAAGTATCGTAGCTGAGAGAACAGCTAAGGCACTCCGAACCTCGAAGCCGAGTTACGACGGCTCCAATATTGGCAATATTCATTGAACCATT
>NZ_JAUBRJ010000161.1:0-2237 GCF_036701805.1 Microcoleus sp. N3A4 | reverse complement strand
CGCACCTAACATTTCGCTCAAGCGGACCAATCAATCGCTTCGCGATTGATGTGGCCGCTTAGCTCCAGCGTTAGGCGCCAATGACAGATCGCAGTCACACGGAGCTGTACTCCAAGCTCCTCGCGTTCGTCGAGGAGCACGGCCATGCGGCGCTGGAAGGCGTTGCGGAACGCGGTATGCCGGCGAGCCGAGCGCTTGAGTTCATGGCGCTCCTCGAGGCACATAGAGTGCCGCTGTACGGGCTTGAGGTCTGGCGCAACTGTCCTGGCGGGTATGACCTCGACGTCTCTTCTATTTGGTATTGCAGCAGCGGCCTGCATCACCAGTATTCAGAGGCGCGGGAAGGGCTCCGACTGGCACAGCCAACGCCGGCAGATCTCGTGGCGGTCCAATTCGGCTAAATTGGCGCCTAACATTTCGCTCAAGCGGACAGATCAATCGCTTCGCGATTGATGCTGCCGCTTAGCTCACCAGTTAGGGGCAGGCAGGATGCGACTTTTCGCGGAATTTACGAGCCATCTCCAAAAGAGAATTGAAGATGCGCTGTCTGAGCTCGCCCCTCTTTCGCCGGAGGAGGCCACGGGAATTGCAGCTCAGTTTCCGGGCATCCCGCAGGACTACCTGGACTTTTTGCAACTGTACGGACACGGCGGATTGAAGCTTGGGGAGTATCGCGACACATGGATTCGACAGGAGCCAGTCCTGGCAGCCAGCTACTTCAATGAAGAGCTTTATTACGTCACCTCGGACTTTCCAGCGCCTAGGGGTGACGTCATTGGATTTGCCACTGATGAGGTCGGAGCTCTCTACGGCTTTGACTCTGGCGACGGATGGCGCATCGTGTGCGTGGACGGGCGCCGAGATGTGGTTCGTTTTGAGCTCACGTTTGTGGAGTTCATCGCCGGAGTTGTTTGTTGCCACCCGTACATGCCCGTTGCAAGGATCTCCGGTGGCTGGGTCGATGGAGTCGGGGAGAGGTTCCTCGATACCGAGGCCGTCGCGCGGTAACTTCATGACTACCGGCAGAGGCTCCATGTCAAACTTGCCCCTAACAGTTCGCTCAAGCGGACCAATCAATCGCTTCGCGATTGATGTGGCCGCTTAGCTCCAGCGTTAGGCGGTTGGTTCTAGGGTGGGCTGAGGCGAGTTCGGTCTCGGCAAGTGCGAGACAACTGGCCGCGAGACATCCGGCCCGCCCGCGCTGTGTAGCCGCGCGTCGCAAGTCCGACGGGCCGTCGAGTAGCCAGTGCCAGGTTTAGGCAGGCGCGGGCACAACAAAACTCAATCCGGCCTTGTCTGCTGTTCCTCGCTCCGGCACATTCCGCCTAACTATTCGTTCAAGCGGACAGTCCAATCGCTTCGCGATTGGAGCTGCCGCTTAACTCAGACGTTAGGCACGGAGGCAGCATGATCGGTCACGGCGAGAATCGGACGCGCTTCTTTGTCGCTTACGGATACTCCGTAGTAGCGGCTCTTGCGGTTCTGTCGCAAGCCCTTATGGAAATAGTGAGGGGCGACGGCGCCAAGGAATGGTTGATCGGCCTTGCGGCCGCGATGCTGGTCTCGCTGGTTCCAGGGTGGTTAGCACGCCACCTTCCGGGCCCCATATGGCTCACGCCCGTCGTCCTCGGCATCGGTGCGGGCCTTGCCATGTTTCCTGCGCTAGGCTTCATCTTCTCGGCACTGAGATAGATCAGTGCCTAACAGTTCGCTCAAGCGGACCAATCAATCGCTTCACGATTGATGTGGCCGCTTAGCTCCAGCGTTAGGTGGGCCATGAGACAGCTTCTCGAGACCGAGTGCCCGCTTGTAGAGTTCTTGTTTGATCTGGCGGCCATCCCATTTGATGCTGCGGCAATCACCGTTGCGCCCATGGCAGACGGCGGCATGGGCAGCTTGGCCATTGCGCCCTTCGCTACCGGCCGGCAACTTGGCTCCTCTCCCGCGCAGTGCCACTTCTTCACAGACGAGGGCGTTCCGGTTTCTGCCGTCCTCAACCTCGACAAGGATGGGTTGCCGTTTGAGATCGACGTTTGGCGGGTAGACTTCAAGCCGGTGGTGGCCTGGCCCTCGCGCAACGATCTTGTGGCTGGCCCACCTAACAACTCGCTCAAGCGGACAGATCAATCGCTTCGCGATTGATGCTGCCGCTTAGCTCCAGCGTTAGGCCATGCAGAACTCGCCACTTCTCGACTCAGTGCTTAATCCCGGAGTCATCGCTTTGTGCATGAGCGTTG
>NZ_JAUBRJ010000160.1:0-2244 GCF_036701805.1 Microcoleus sp. N3A4 | reverse complement strand
TCAGCGACTGGGGTGAAGTCGTAACAAGGTAGCCGTAGGGGAACCTGCGGCTGGATCACCTCCTTTCTAAGGATATTGGCAGAAAGCGCCTGATTGAATCTCTTCCTTAACTGGTTGGGGTTCTCACATCAGGAAGAGCTTCTTCCGTTCCAAAGAACATTGCCGTCGTCCTCATGTCCCTTCATCCTGGAGATTTCGCTGTCGCGAATGTGTGTTTTTCACATGTTTGCGAGCAGCGGATAACGCCGCCTTTGGGCAGCCCGGGCTTGCCCGCCTAAGCCGAAAGGCCGCAGGTGGGGCCGGTAGCTCAGGTGGTTAGAGCGCACGCCTGATAAGCGTGAGGTCGTAGGTTCAACTCCTACTCGGCCCACCATTATAGACGCGCTGCTCGCTTTGTGTGCGAACACGAAAGAGCGGCGATCATGGTTGGGGGCCTTAGCTCAGCTGGGAGAGCACCTGCTTTGCAAGCAGGGGGTCATCGGTTCGATCCCGATAGGCTCCACCACCACGCATTTCTCCAGAGATGAAGACAACATATTCCGGCGCGGATTTATCCGTAGCCGGTGTGCGGGCCCATGAGTGGCCTGCTCTTTGACATTGTGAATGGGTTTTTTAATCGATGCCGTGGTTGCATCGTGCCGATCTCGAAAGAGGTGGGTCACGTATGCCAATCACATACATTCATTTTAACTAATGAATATCTGGCTGAGATAAATCATCCACACCGAGCAAACCATGGCAGCAGCCGAGTGGTACGTTCGTGTGGGGCGCGGCTTACAAGACCGTGTCTCGAGCGATCGACCAATGTTGTCATTGGTGGTGTGGACTCTCAAGCGTGAGGTAAGAGCATTTGGTGGATGCCTTGGCATGTACAGGCGATGAAGGACGTGGCACGCTGCGATAAGCGTGGGGGAGCTGTGAGCAAGCTTTGATCCCGCGATTTCCGAATGGGGAAACCCACCTATCCCGATTATCTCGCCCGTGAGCAATCACGGGCTGGGTAATTGGGCAAAGGTATTGCGAGACTGAATACATAGGTTTCGTGAAGCGAACCCGGAGAACTGAAACATCTCAGTACCCGGAGGAAAAGACATCAACCGAGATTCCGTTAGTAGTGGCGAGCGAACGCGGACCAGGCCAGTGCCTGGTGTTTAATTAGCAGAACATTCTGGAAAGTTTGGCCATAGCGGGTGACAGCCCCGTATGCGAAAATGAAACATCAGGACTCGAGTAGGGCGGGACACGTGAAATCCTGTCTGAACATGGGGGGACCACCCTCCAAGCCTAAATACTCGTACATGACCGATAGCGAACAAGTACCGTGAGGGAAAGGTGAAAAGCACCCCGATGAGGGGAGTGAAACAGTACCTGAAACCGAATGCTTACAATCAGTTGGAGGGTCCTTGAGGCCTGACAGCGTACCTCTTGTATAATGGGTCAGTGACTTAATCTATCAAGCAAGCTTAAGCCGTTAGGTGTAGGCGCAGCGAAAGCGAGTCTGAATAGGGCGACTGAGTTTGATGGATTAGACCCGAAACCCGGCGATCTAGGCATGACCAGGCTGAAGGTGCGGTAACACGCACTGGAGGGCCGAACCGTTCAATGTTGAAAAATTGTCGGATGAGTTGTGTTTAGGGGTGAAAGGCCAATCAAGCCGGGAAATAGCTGGTTCTCCGCGAAAACTATTTAGGTAGTGCGTCGGATGTTTACCTGTGGGGGTAGAGCACTGGATGGGCTAGGGGGTCGCGAGATCTACCAAACCTAACCAAACTCCGAATACCACAGAGTTAGTCCGGCAGACAGACGGCGGGTGCTAAGGTCCGTCGTCAAAAGGGAAACAGCCCTAACCTACAGCTAAGGTCCCCAAATCGTATCTAAGTGGGAAAGCATGTGGGATTTCCAAAACAACCAGGAGGTTGGCTTAGAAGCAGCCATCCTTTAAAGAAAGCGTAACAGCTCACTGGTCTAAATAAGAGATCCTGCGGCGAAAATGTAACGGGGCTCAAGATACGTACCGAAGCTTAGGGTTTGGATCTTTTGATCCAAGCGGTAGCGGAGCGTTCCGTAGGCCGATGAAGCGGGAGGGTAACCGACCGTGGAGGTATCGGAAGTGCGAATGCTGACATGAGTAGCGATAAAGAGGGTGAGATGCCCTCTCGCCGAAATCCCAAGGGTTCCTGCTTAAAGCTAATCTGAGCAGGGTAAGCCGGCCCCTAAGACGAGCCCGAAGGGGGTAGTCGATGG
>NZ_JAUBRJ010000033.1:21833-81690 GCF_036701805.1 Microcoleus sp. N3A4 | reverse complement strand
GGACTGACTATCTCACCCGGTTGTTCGCCTACTAATTCATTGATTTTTTCAACAATTCCTATTTCATCAACTAGACCAGCTATCAAGCCCAGATGATCTAGGTTTTCTACTTTTATCTGGGATGCTTTCTGCATGGGCTGCTGAATCCTGATTTAAGCGTTTATCGCGATTGCTAGTTTACACTGTTTTTGGTGATTATTGGCTATGGTTGCGAGCGCAATTAACGCATTTTCGTCATCAATCAGGTTACGAATACGCCATAAACTTCGTTTTCTACCGCTCGCCATTTTAACTCGTATCAGATTTAACTCATGCCTTCACTTCTCTTGTCAGGAATTTTCAGCCCTCATGATTGGAGTGCGACCAAAATTATTGAGTATTTTTACTCACCCTTGTCTCGGGTGATTCACTTTTACCCCCTCAATCCGACTATGTGCCAGTTTGGGGTGCGGAATGTGGGTTATATGTTAGCTAATCTGAATAGCGATAGCGATCGACCTACTTACGGATTGTTAATGAATGGCTCTAGTTTTTTATTTGTCAAATTAGTTAAGCGGGAAACACCGCAGTACGCTTTGGTAGTGCTGGATAGTCAGGAAAATTGGATATAACTGAAGATGTTGCACCATTTTCAATAAGCCTTTTATCCCACATTCCGCAGGTCTTTAAACATAATTGATGGTTATAAAATTGAAAAATGTAAGCTTGAAGTGATTGCTGGGCAACCACTTCAAGCTTTTTTAAGTTAAGATGAACTGGTTAGGGTCAAAGAGGGAAAAACCATGAATGAGCATCAAGAAGCCATAAAAGTCCTAAATTTGGATCATCTAGGAATAGTAGCAGGCATAATAGACGAGATGGAATTAGTAGAAGAAGTCAAGAAAATAGTAGGAATAACAACCCAAGAAAAACTCAGCCCAGGACAAGTCATGAAAGCAATGATTTTGAATGGATTAGGCTTTTTAAGCGCCCCATTATACATATTCGAGGAATTTTTTGCAGTCCAAGCAACTGAACATTTAATCGGAAAGGGAATACTACCCGAACATTTAAACGACGACAGACTCGGAAGAGTATTAGACAAATATTATCAAACAGGAACCACAAAAATCTTCACAGCAATCGCCATAAAAGCTGCCCATAAATTCCAAGTAAAAATGAACAGCATCCATTTAGATGGAAGTTCAATGTACGTACAAGGAGAATATAAAAACGAAGTCAAAAATACCAATCAAACAGAAAAAGAAGCAGAACCAGAAACATCCGAAATGAAACCAATAGAAATAGTACACGGATACTCGATAGATCATCGACCAGACCTGAAACAATTTATCATAGACATGATCGTAACAGGAGACGGAGACATACCACTATATCTCAAAATAGACTCAGGGAACATCGACGACAAAAGCGTATTTGTAGAAAGACTAAAAGAATTCAAAAAACAGTGGACATTTGAGGGAATCTGCGTAGCAGACAGCGCCTTATACACCAAAGATAACCTATCAGCAATGACAGGAATCAAATGGATAACAAGAGTTCCACTCAGCATAAAATCAGCCCAATATCAAATCTCAGACATCAAAGAAAGTGAATGGAAAGCAAGCTCAAAAAAAGGATATAAAATAGCAGAAAGAAGCAGCGAATATGGAAACATTCAACAAAGATGGTTAGTCATAGAAAGTGAACTCAGAAAAAAAGCAAGCATCAAACAGATAGACAAACAAGTAAATAAACAACAATAAAGCGCCAAAACGTCACTACGCAAGCTTTCCCAGCAAGGGTTTGCCTGTCAAGCCGACGCAGAAACCGCCATAAAAAAATTATCAGATACATGGAAATATTACCAAATTACAGAAATAGAATGCCAATAAAAAGGCAGGAAGAAATTAAAAAGACAGACTAATACAGCTAGTAAAGCAGACAAAATAGAATATCAAATAACCGGGAAAATAGAAACCAGACCAGAAGTAATATCAGCCGAAAAAATCAAAGCAGGGAGATTTATATTAGCCACAAATATTTTAGACAAAAACGAAATAACCAACGAGCAAATATTAGAAGAATACAAAAATCAACAAAGTAACGAAAGAGGATTTAGATTTTTAAAAGACCCATTGTTTTTCACATCAAGCGTATTCGTGAAAAAGCCGGAGAGAGTAGAAGCAATTGCCATGATAATGGGAGTATGTTTGCTAGTATATAACCCACATTCCGCAGTTCTGGCTTTGATGACTAAGGATTTTCATACCTTCAATGTAGAAAAAATATCTGTGCCTACCTTTTCTAATTTTAGTATCATTATTTTGCGATTTTCGCGAAATATAATAAATTGGAATTCACAGATATTTCCTAATATATTCCTTCGGCAATATCTGAACTCATTCTCCCTAAATCAGACATCACAATTCCGGCAACATGATTGTTATGTTGCCAACAATTTGAATTTATTTAACAATATTCTCCGGTTTCTTTTCCGAGTTACCCATCTTCAACTATTAAATAATATTGACCGCAAACCTTTCCTAAATAATTTAATATCTCCCGACGTTCCTTTGTTAAGTTGCTTATTTCTTCGGCTCCATTTAGGTTGACTAAATGTACGGCTTGAAACATCTGAAATACCCACCGCATTGTCGGTTTATTTGTCAATTTCTTGACCTGGTTTCTGATGCTGGCATTGGCTGATTCTAATTCTTGTCTCAACTTTCTTTGGGCGAGATTAGGTGACTTCCAAAAAAGAAGTTACCCTAAGCGGTAGAATTGCTAGTATCACCGATAAATACAGGAGAAGAGGCTTGAACGTCATACTTGAATCTTCCGCTATTCTAAGTTCATCTCAAATTTCAGATTTACGTTTAGCGGCTCAGAAAATGACGGGTGTGGATCGTCGTAGCTTTCAAGCCGAGATGTCCCTCAAGTACTGTTCGGGGAATGCCAGACAAACAGAACGGTTAATTGGCTGGGGGAGAGCGACGGTTGAGTTGGGCTTAAATGAGCGAAGGACAGGAATCCTTTGTATCGGTTGTCAGTCTGGCTACAGTGGTGCCAAACGTTGGGAAGAAAAATATCCAGAAGCATCGTCAGCCTTGAGGCAGTTAGCCGAAGCCCATTGCCAACTTGACCCGACGTTCAAAAGTACGATTGGCTACACCCGATTGACGGCCAAAGAAGCGCTTTCACACCTGAAAGAACAAGGCTTTGAACCAGTCTTGCCGTCCGCCAGTTCTATGGCGATGATTCTCAACCGGATGGGATATCGGTTACGTCCGGTGGTCAAAGCAAAGCCAAAAAAAAAACTGCCTGAGACCGATGCTATCTTCAAAAATCTCAAAGCGATGGATTTAACCAACCGCAGTTCTGTGACCAAGCGTTTAAGTCTAGATTGCAAAGCCACGGTCAAACTGGGTGAATTTTCCCGTTCTGGGGTAACTCGCGGGGAGAATCAAGCATTAGACCATGATTTTGGGGCCTTCGATAAGTACATTCCCTTTGGAATTGTGGATGAAGATAGTGGTCAACTGTATGTCTCGTTCGGAAGTTCTTTTAAAACGAGTGATTTCATTGTTGATGAATTGCATAACTGGTGGAAAGCTTTGCCAACAGAAGAACAAAACTCGATGGAACTGCTCCAACTCAAAGTGGATAATGGACCAGAAAGTAGTGGTATTAGAACGCAATTTCTCAATCGAATGGTGAAATTTGTAGCTCAGATTGGTAAACCGATTCAACTGCTTTACTATCCGCCTTATCATAGTAAATATAATCCTATTGAGAGGTGTTGGGGCATTTTGGAGAAGCACTGGAACGGAACGTTATTACGGGATGTCACAACGATGTTATTTTGGGCGCAAACGATGACCTGGAAGGGAATTTGTCCCATTGTTAAATTAAATCAGAACGTCTATGAGAAGGGAGTGGCATTATCAAAGACCGCAATGAAAGCGATTGAACAGAGGCTACAACGCAATCCAGAACTCCCCAAATGGGATATTCTGATTCAACCGCTTATTGGGTAAATATATTTCTGGAAATCACCTTATATACTAATAAACATACTCCCATTATCATGGCAATTGCTTCTACTCTCTCGGGTTTTTTCACGAAGACGCTTGATGTGAAAAATAATGGGTCTTTTAAAAATCTAAATCCTCTTTCGTTACTTTGTTGGTCTTTGTATTCTTCTAATATTTGCTGGTTGGTTATTTCGTTTTTATCTAAGATGTTTGTTGCCAGTATAAATCTCCCTGCTTTGATTTTTTCGGCTGATATTATTTCGGGTCTGGTTTCTATTCTACCGATTATTTGATAGGATATTGTGTCTATATTACTAGCTTTGTTGGTGGTTTGTTTTGTTTTTTTATGACTGTTTTCTTGACATTCAATTTCGGTAATCTGGTGATATTTCCATGTATCTGATAGATTTTTTATGGCGGTTTTTGCGTCGGTCACACAAGCGAATTTTTGCCGGGAAAGCTTACGTAGCGAGGCTTGGGCGCTTGATTCTTGTTTGTTTACTTGTTTGTCTATTTGTTTGATACTTGCTTGTTTTCTGAGTTCACTTTCTATGACTAACCATCTTTGTTGGATGTTTCCATATTCGCTAGCTCTTTCGGCTATCTTATATCCTTTTTTTGAGCTTGATTGCCATTCGCTTTCTTGGATGTCTACGATTTGATCTTGGGCTGATTTTATGCTTAATGGGACTCTTGTTATCCATTTGATTCCTGTCATTGCTGATAGGTTTTCCCTGGTGTATAATGCGCTGTCTGCTACGCAGATTCCTTCAAATGTCCACTGCTTTTTGAATTCTTTTAGTCTTGATACGAATACGCTTTTGTCGTCCATGTTTCCTGAATCTATTTTTAGATATAGTGGTATGTCTCCGTCTCCTGTTACAATCATGTCTATGATAAATTGTTTCAGGTCTGGTCGATGGTAAGAGTGAGTATCCGTGAACTATTTCTATTGGTTTCATTTCGGATGTTTCTGGTTCGGGTTCTTTTTCTGTTTGGTCGCTGTTTTTAATTTTGGTTTTATATTCTCCTTGTACGTACATTGAACTTCCATCAAGCGTGGATGCTGTTCATTTTTACTTGGAAATTATGGGCGGCTTTCATGGCGATTGTTGTGAAGAGTTTTGTGGTTCCTACTTGGTAATATTTATCGAGGGCTCTTCCTAGTCGATCGTCGTTTAGATGTTTGGGTAGTATTCCCTTTCCGATTAGATGTGATGTTGCTTGGACTACAAAAAATTCCTCGAATATGTATAATGGGGCGCTTAAAAATCCTAGTCCATTCAAAATCATTGCTTTCATGACTTGTCCTGGGCTGAGCATTTCTTGGGTTGTTATTCCTACTATTTTATTGACTTCTTCTACTAATTCCATCTCGTCTATTATCCCTGCTACTATTCCTAGATGGTCTAAATTTAGGACTTTTATGGCTTCTTGATGCTCATTCATGGTTTTTTCCTCTTGGCTCCTCATTCGTTCATTGTATCTCAAAAAACCCTGAAGTGATTACTGGAGAAGCACTTCAGGGTTGAATTTTTTAAATTTATAAGCATCAATTCTATTTAAAGACCTGCGGAATGTGGGATATAACCTAGCGCAAAGAAAGTTGAGGCAAGAATTAGCATCAGCAAATGCCAGCATCAGGAACCAGGTCAAGAAATTAACAAATAAACCGACAATGCGGTGGGTATTTCAGATGTTTCAGGCCGTACACTTAGTCAGTCTAAATGGAGCCGAACAGGTGAGCAATTTAACAAAAGAACGTCAGGATATATTAAATTATTTAGGAAAGGTTTGCGGTCAATATTATTTAATAGTTGAAGATGGATAAAGACCCAAATAAACCTGAGAATATTGTTGAATAAATCCAAATAATTAGCAAGACAACAATCAGGTTGTCATAATTTTAATGTCTAATTTATGGGAAATTGGTTCAGAAGTTCCAAAATAAATGTATTAGGAAATATTTGTAAATTCAAATTTTTTATGTATCGGCAAAATCCGACAATAATGATACTCAAAATAGAAAACGTAGGCACAGATATTTTTCATACGGTGAATGTATGAAAAACCTTAGTCATCAAAGCCAGAAGTGCGGAATGTGGGTTTTATGAACAGGCTTTCCGGCCTGTGAAGCGAGAAAAGTTATCTTTTATGGAACAGGCCGGAGAGCCTGTTCTTGAGAATGGTGCAAAATGTGAGATACAGCATATTCCATTTATATGCGGTATGTGAGACGGCTTGTTTGTGTGCCTGATTTTTTAATAAAAGATTTCAAATGGGTTGTATAAGTCCTGGTTGATTTACGATCGCTTCGGAGATGCCAGATTGCGAAAACAAGTAAATTGGGCGTCAAATAATAGTTTGATGATTCCTGTGGGGCCGTTTCTGTGTTTGGTAATAATTACTTCGGCAATTCCGCGATCGGGCGAATCAGGGTTGTAATATTCATCGCGGTACAACATAATTACTAAATCGGCGTCTTGTTCTATGGAATTATGGGCGTATAACCCTTGTGTGACAAAGCTTTTAAGGTTTTTGACTGTTATATCGTAAACCATTTCTTCGCCACAAAAAATGATTTCTTTCACCTTATCCCAATAGATATCGCTAACAGCTAGCTTGAAGATATCTTCGGCATCCAAAATATTCCCCAACTGATGTGCACGTTCTCGACCAATATCACATTTGTAATCCGTTGTGCCTGAATAACGCATACCTAGGCGATCTTGCATCTGTTTGGCGGTTAAACCAAGGCGTTTTTGGGCAAGATTGACTTGATGTCGCCAAAGTTCATTCGGAATTAAATCCCGATTTGTCTTCCCACTGTCAGCATTATTTAGATATACTTTCACCTCTGCCAGACTAGATTTTTTATAATTACCAACTGCACCAATTACATTCGCAAATATTTCTATATCTGACTTCCCTCCCAACCAAACTTGATATTGTGCGCGCCCTTTTTTACCTTGAGAAATAACTCTGACAGCCGCATTGATACTCAATCTAAGCAACAGAGAACGGACTCCTCTGGCTAACTTCTCGCTACTAGAGGCATAATAAATAGCTGGATAAAGGCATTTCTTCCCTTTAGTAGGTTTGATACAACCATCAGTTGCCCATAGGTGTCGAAGGAAAAGAGCGATCGATTCTTGCGGTTGGGTAAATACTAAACTGGGAATAAATTTTTCATGGGAACGTAAACCAAATATTTCTAATTGTTCGAGCCATTTAGTAATCGGATTTTTAATATTGGGAGCGAGACGATAACTAGCGGAGAGATAAACTTGATACCAATCGCGTTCGCGTTTAATGCGGGGATTAATTTTATCGCCAAATACTTCTCTAGCCAAATGTGCAACTAATTCAGCTAAATCTAATTCTCGCGTCGTGTACTGAATGGTATGTCGGGGTAAAGTACAACCATCACCAATTAAATGTCCTAGTAAAGCTAATTCAGCATTACCCATCGTCTGCACTTCAGTACAAGGAATTGAGCGAGGTGTAGCAATTCGATCGCCTATTTTTAATTCATCTAACCGCTTCCAACCATCTGATGTAAAAAACTTATGATTGCCTGTTGCTGTAATCGAATTTCCCAAGCAAGTCGTCATCTTCCAGACGGGCTTGACTCCAGTACAAAAAGCATTAGTCACCATCGCTTTTTCCTGTTTCAGGGTATCTGAATTTAATCCCCAAACAGCAAAGCCAGATTTGCCGACTAAATCACGAATCGGGACTTCTAATCCACTATCCGCCAGGGTTACTAAACTATCGCCACCGAGACAGCCGCTTTCGCGTAAATCAGACATCATCGGCCGCTTGTTTGTCCTCGCTTCCACACCCCGACTCAACTGAGATAAGGCAATAATCGGCACGTTGAGTTCGCGGGCTAAACCTTTAAGACTTCTGGTAATTCGAGATAGTTCTTGCACGCGGTTGTCGCTGCTGCCTTCCATTAATTGTAGGTAATCTAGCAAGATTAATCCTAGGGCTCCGCCTTGTTCTGCTTGGAGGCGGCGGGCTTTCGACCGTATTTCTGTGACGGTAATATTCGGAGTATCGTCAATAAACAGCGGCAGTTCTGATAAGTTGCCAATAGCTGTACTGATTGGTTCCCATTCGTTTTGACTGATTCTACCCGATCGCAACCTGTTGCTTTCTATTTTGGCTTCGCTGGACAGGATGCGCTGCACTAGCTGTTCTTTCGACATTTCTAAGCTGAAAACGGCAACTGGCAATTTTTGCTGTCCGGCGGCGATGTGGTGGGCGATGTTGGTACAAAAAGCTGTATTGTGAACGCAGATATCGTTAGCCACAAAATTGTGTGTCTCCGGGATAGTTAAGTCATAAACTTGCTTGTTTCCCATCGGTTCAATAGAAACTATTTCATCCCAGTAAACCTCGCTATCGGCCAGTTGTTTCAGCCATAAATTATCTAAAGCCGTTGCTAAAACTAAAAATCTTTCCCTGGACAGCGCACGTTTACCAACATGGATATTTGAATGACCTTTGATACCTGCGCGTTTTGCTAGCGATGCCCAAGATTCGTTGCCTTTTGCTAATGCTAGGTATTCCCAAGCCTCCACAGGAATTAAATCGCGGTTACTGTGGTATTCTTTATCTTCTAATGCTTCTTTTACTTTGAATAATGCTACCTCTTTGCCAAAAATGCCAATTTCTGATATGAAGATATTGATAGATTTTGCGTCAGTAATATCGATAAACCAAGCTGGGTTGCGAGTATTTTTGTATTTGACGGAACGCTTTTTGAGGGCGGCAATTATGCCAAATCTCAGCAGTAGATGCTGTACGTGTCTGGCTAGTCCTTCACTGACAGAACAGTAGCCTAGTTGAGATTGACCGCTGGTAAGTAGGGTGGCCCAGCCGTCAGTTGAAAAAAGGCGGTTGAGGAAAAGGGCAACTTGCGGTCGCTCCAATTTAAAAACTATTTCTGGTACTGTTTTCTGATGAGCATTTTTTCCCATCAGACCTAATTCTTCTAACCAGAATCTCAGTGGGTTTTTGTGTGTTGTATTAATAGCATCCATTCCGGGCCCGGCTAGCTGTTTTGGATCTACTTCTAAAATTTCACATATGCGAGTAAATAGTGCTTGATTTGGAAATGCAATTCCTTGTACCCAAGACGAGACTAAAATCGGTGAAATTTCCAATTTTTGAGCAAATTCTTGGATATACAAATCTCGTTGTTCGAGGACTTTGTGTAGATTCCAACCAAAGAGGTCTATTTTCTTTGTGTAACTTTCTCGATCGCTGATAACGCGATATTCGGGTGCGCGTCTCCCTTTATCGTTGAATCGCAGCGTAAGACCTCCGAAGCTAGTAGCAGCTTCAGCAAAATCTTGCAGTATAGCAGTATTTCCATTGGTGAAGTGTGGCGCACTCTGTGTCAAACACCCATCGCCAATTAGATAAGCTAATAACTTAACTTCACAGTCGCGGATGGTTTCTTTACCAAAAACATTCATCTTTCGGGGTACACCAATTTTATCGCCTGCTTGTATTTCCCCTAACTGCCGCCATCCCTTAATTGTTAAAAATGGGTGTGTAATTGTAGTTTCTATAAAGCGTCCCAGTCTTGTTGTTACCCGAAATACACGCTTAATTCCATCATCTATAAAAGCTGATGGTCTAGTTAGGTGAAATTGCCAATCTTCTCCTAATGTTAGTAATTCAGCTTGACGTTTTTGATAGATTTCTTCAATGGTAACAAGGCTTCCATCGCTTTGTAGTATAACGGACTCATCTGTACAGCATTTGCCCATTGCCGGCCTCCCAGCAACGATGATTAAATCCGATCGCTGAAAGCCTCCTGTCATAGCATCTAAGTCGTAAAAACCGCACGGAATACCGGGAAGTGTTAGGCCTTCATTGCGATTTTCTAGGTCTTGAAATGTTTGGTTTAGCGTTTCGCCGATCGATACTAAATCCTGTTGCGGACGTTCTTGAGTTATGCTAAAAATTTCTTGTTCGGCGCGGTCTAAGACTGTTTCTAGCGGTGTTGCAGTTTCGTAACCTAATTGTACTATGTTGTTGCCAGCTTCGATTAATTTCCGGCGCTGATATTTGTCTTCAACTAAGGCTGCATATTGGTCGATGTTGACTGCTGAAACTGTGCGATCGACTAATTGTGCTAATTTAGTTAGTCCTCCTACTTGCTCTAACTGGTTGCGGTCGGTTAGAGAAGTTGTTACCGTCATTAAATCGGTAGGTTGACCCTGTAAAAATAGCCCTAATGCCGATCGATAAATGACTTGATGAGCGGTGATGGCAAAAAACTCCGGCCGCAGAAGTTCGGCAATTCGGGAAATAGCTTCGGGGTCAATTAAAATCCCGCCTAAAATTGCTTCTTCTGCCTCTATATTTGTCGGCATCAAATCGCTCATTAGTCAATAGTTATTAGTTATTGGTTATTGGTTATTGGTTATTGATTATATCGTGTCCGGTTAATCAGTTATCATTTGAGTGCGAGCGAGACGCTCGCACTCAAAAATAAATATAAGCGATCGCTCGAACTTGATATTATTGGTTATTGGTTATTAGAAAAATAACTGACCAGTGCATTAATGCCCTATGCCCTGCACAGGCCAATTACCAATGCCCAATTACCAATTTCTGTTACATCGGGACAACTTGAATATCAACTTCGGCGATAACTTCTGCGTGTAGTTTGATTTCAGCTTTGTATGTACCAGTTTGGCGGATTTCGGGTAGGGTAATGCCGCGCCGATCGACTTCTTGACTGGTAGAGTTGAAAATCAGTTCTGCTACTTCTTGGTTGGTGACAGTACCAAAAATCGCGTCTCCTTCGCCGACTTGCTTGGAGATGATGAAAGGCCCGGCCGATTCCAGGGCGGTTTTGCGGACTTCAGCTTGCTGCTTGAGCTCTAGCTGGCGCAGTCTTTCTTCTTCACGGCGGCGCTCTGCTTGCTTGAGAATGCCCGGAGTGGCTCTAAATCCCATTCCTTGGGGTACTAGGTAGTTGCGGGCGTAGCCCGGGGCTACTTCTACTACGTCGCCAGCTTTGCCGAGTTTGCTGACATCTTTATTTAAAACTAATTGGACGCGCTTGGCCATGATCGTTGGTTGTGGGGTTTTAACTGCAACTTTTTATAATAGCGAAGTTTGAGGGGCGATCGCAAGGGAGAAGGAAGAAGGAAGAAGGAAGAAGGAAGAAGGAAGAAGGAAGAAGGAAGAAGGAAGACAGGCATAATATCTTTTAACTGGCAAATTCAGTGGGAAATTCGCCAAACGGGGAGGTGCTGGTCTTGAAGCTTATCTACCAAAGCGTCGCGAGCGATCGCTCTCAAAGATCGATCGCGCTACAGTAGCAACTAACTGGGTCGGATCGATCGGCTTGGCTAAGTGTTTGTCAAATCCGGCTTGCAAAACTTGGCGCTCGTTCGCTTCTCCAGCATAGGCCGTTAAGGCGAGCGCCCACAACTGCCGATACTCAGGCGCAAGCTGAGTGCGGATGCGATTTATCAACATATACCCGTCCATCTCGGGCATTCCGATGTCGCTGACGAGCAAATCCGGTGCAGTTTGTTCGATCGACAGCAACGCCTCAGCAGCAGATGACAGGGAAATCACCTCTGCACCCGCTTCCTCAAGCACAAAGGCGACAAAATCTCGCGAGTCAGGCTCATCATCTACCACCAAAATCCTCAATCCAGCTAACGGCAAGGATGAGATATCGGGACTAACAGCCCAATTAACGGCTTCCTCCTCCTGCCTTCTAGAATCATCATTTAATAGCGGTAATCTCACCGTAAACGTCGCTCCTTGGCCTTCTCCGCTGCTTTCTGCAAACACCGTTCCGCCGTGAAGTTCGCTCAGTTGGCGGACGATCGCCAATCCCAATCCCAAGCCGCCAAATTTGCGAGTTGTAGCGCCGTCTTCTTGTCGGAAATGGTCGAAAACATAAGGTAAGAAATCGGGAAGAATACCTTTACCCGTGTCCGTGACTTGAATTTGAGCTTTGCCTTCGATTTGTGTTAATAGAACTTTTACTCGGCCGCCTTCGGGCGTGAATTTTACCGCGTTTGATAACAAATTCCACACAATTTGCTGCAAGCGACTTGTATCGCCGACAACTTGCCAGACATCGGGATTTAAGATTGTTTTGATTTGAATTTTTTTAGCTTCGGCTGCTAATTGCACGGTTTCCACCGCAGACGGAATAATGGTTGCCAGATTCACCGGAGCAACATTTAATGTGAGTTTCCCTTGCAGAATCCTAGACACATCAAGCAAGTCTTCAATTAATTGAGATTGCAGTCTGGCGTTGCGCTCGATCGTCTCAAAAGCCTTGGCGCTTTGACTCGCGTTCAGCTTGCCGGCGACGAGCAGTTGCGACCAGCCTAAAATCGGATTCAGGGGCGATCGCAACTCGTGAGAAAGCACCGCCAGAAACTCGTCTTTAATGCGGTTAGCTCGCTCGGCTTCCGCGCGGGCAGTTTGTTCTAATTGCAGAACCAGATCGCGCTCGGTTTCCACTTGTTTGCGCTCTGTAATGTCGATCGCAGAGCCGATAAAACCCTCAAATTGTCCGCTTTCAGTAAATCTGGGAGCAGCCGCATCCAGCGCCCAAGAATAGCGACCATCCGGGCGTCCCAGGCGAAATTCCACGCGGTAAGCTTCCTGACGTTCGTTGGCGGTCAAAAATGCCTTCTCGGCTTGTTCTCGGTCTTCTGGATGCACTGCATTTACCCAACCAAATCCCAAACCTGTTTCCTCAGTTTGACCTGTGAATTCATACCAGCTTTCGCTCAAAAAAGTGCAATAGCCTGTGGAGTCTGTTACCCAGACCATAAAAGGAGCGTTGTTAGCCATATTGCGGAATCGTTCTTCGCTTTCTTGCATCGCTGCTTCGGCTTGTTTGCGTTCTGTAATATCCCGACAGACAATCACTCCGCCTTTGATCTCGCTGCTAGCATCAACTACCGGATAACCGCTGATACTGATCCAGCGATCTTCGGAATCTTCGCGGCGGACAAATACCTCTACATCATTGACATATTCACCTTTGATTGCTTTGGCTAGAGGTAGTTCAGCGTCGGCGAAGAGGGTTTTTTTGTCTGCAGTAAAAAGTCCGTAGGTTCTCGACCATTCCTCACAAGATTTTTCATTGGATAGCTGACCGAATATCCCCACGGCGGCTCGGTTAAACAGCACAAAGTCCCCTTGTTGGTTGGCCAAAATCAAACCGTCACCAATGCTGTCAATAATTACTTGCAGTAACTTAGTTTGTTCTTCCCGGGCGACTTCTGCTCGTTTGCGATTTGTGATGTCGCTGGAGATGCCAATCAAGCCGATGACTTCTCCCGCCTGATTGCGGTAGGGAGCTTTCATTACCAGAAATGTCCGAATGCCATCGTGAGATTCTTCGAGGACTTCTGTTTGTCCAGATTCCATAATGCGGCGATCGTTTTCCGTGACTGTGACTGCAAGTTCTACTACTGGGTATAAATCGATATCGCGACCACCAATTACTTCAGAAGCAGGTTTGCCCATTATTTCCAGCGTGGCTGGATTTGCATAAATAATCTGTCCTTCTCGATTTTTGACAAAAATTGGCGTGGGTGCTGACTCGTTAATTACGTTCAAAATCGCATTCTTTTGCAGCAGTTCTTCTTCAGTGCGTTTGCGATCGCTAATATCGCTCCAATAAGCCGTAAGTCCTTCGGCCGCAGGATATGCGCTCACTTCTATATACATTTGAAGTGAAGGCGAAAACTCTTCAAACTTGACAGAAACTTGTTCGTTAACAACTCGATGAAATTCTTGATATACCCTCGAATTGGATTCTTTATCGGCGGGGAATAGCTCCCAGATCGATCGACCTAACAAGTCGTTTCTCGATCGAGAAAGCAGTTTTTCAGCAGTGGCATTAACGTAGGTATAGCGCCATTGCGAATCGATCGCCATAAAGGCATCGGTAATACTTTCTAAAATATTGCTGACTTGCTGGGAGGCCGCTTGCAGGGCGAGTTCAGCGTTTTTGCGCTCGGTGATTACTTCGGAAAAAATTATGATCCCGCCAATCTCACCGCTGTTGGTTCGCCAAGGGTGAATTTCCCAGCGCACCCAGTCAACGCAGCCATCAGGGCGGGGTAACGGATCTTCTTGGCAGGTTTCGACTGCTCCCGCCAGACAGCGCTGGTGGATTTGTTTCACGCGATCGGGCAAATTGGGAAAGATGTCGTAGTGCGATCGGCCTGCAATGTTTTGAGCGTCGAGCCCGTAACTTGCCAGCCAGCGGTCGCTCACCAGCATATACCGCATCTGGCGGTCAAACATCGCCACCCCCGCAGGCGAATGTTTGACGAACAGGCGCAGTTGCTCGGACTGTTGCTGCAAGAGATTCTCCGACTGTTTGCGATCGCTGATGTCTTTGAAAAGTACGGCGACTTTGCGGCTGTGCGGCTCAGGAGTGCGGAACGCCGAAACCTCAAACCAGCGGTTCATGGCTTCGGAGCCGTTCTCAAAGCGCAAGGGTTCCCCCGTGAGCGCGACTTTGCCGTACACCTCAAACCAATAATTTTCGTGATCTGGAAGCATCTGTCGCGCCGTTTTCCCCGCAGCTTGTACGAGTCCGGTTTGTTTCTCGAAGGCCGGATTGATTTCTAAAAAGCGGTAATCGATCGGCTTTTCGTTGTCGTCAAACAGCATTTCGATGACGCAAAAGCCTTCGTCTAGGGACTCAAACAAAGTGCGATAGCGTTCCTCGGAACGGCGCAAAGCAGCAACAGCTCGTTTGCGATCGCTAATATCCACAAACGCCCCCACACAACCGCGAACTGCGCCCTGCTCGTCAAATAACGGCACCGCATTCACCAAGCAATCAAAGGCCACCCCGTCCTCGCGCACCATTTGAATTTCCATATCTCGCACTTCGACGCCGGAAGCCGCAGCCAGTTGCATGGGGAGTTGTTCTCCCGGAATTTCCTTTCCGTTGCTGAGTTGTCTGAACGGAAGGAGTTCGGCTTGCTCTCCGGTTCCAGAAACATTGGTATCGGGCGGCACTATCAACATCGACTGAGCAAATCGGTTAGCGCGAATTACTTTACACTCTGGATCGTCAGCGATCGTAATGCCAACGGGTACAGCATCAAGTATCGATTGCAGTTCATTAACTCGCCGCTCTAGTTCCTGGTTGAGCCGTTGAATTTCTTTTTTGCTAGCTTTGCGATCGGTAATTTCATGCACCGTCACATTCACGCCCAAAACGCGATCGTTCTCGGCCTTCAGCGGATAGAGACTCAACAGCCAATCCTGTTCTACTTCCGGCTGTGCTGAGTTCGTCCTGCGAACTTCGAGCTGGTTGAGGGGAACTTTAGTTTCAATAACTTGTCGGTAAAGCGGCTCTAAATCATCTGCCATTTCTGGCAAGATTTCGCGCAATGTTTTACCGATGTGGGCGGCGGCTGGAACTCTGTTAATTTCTGCTAGGCGATCGTTGATGCGGACAAACCGCAATTCGGTATCGATAAAGCAAAGTCCGACCGGCGCGCTAGCATAAATCGCCTCGATTTCTGCTAGTTGTTGCTGCGCCGTTTGCGCTTGTTTAATAAAAATAGCCCGAGCCGCCTTCTGCTCGGTGACATCTTGAAAATAAACGGCCAGTCCCGATGCGATCGGATAGGCTCGTACCGCATACCAAGCATTGAGCGGCGGATAAAAAGATTCAAAACTCACCGTAACTTGGAAGGTAGCGGCGCGGCGATATTCCTGCTCGAATAAACTGCCCGCAGATTCGGGAAACTCTTCCCAAATGCTGTTGCCAATCAAATCTTTCGAGGGTCGATTGAGCCACCGCGCCGCTTGCGAATTGAGGTAGGTAAATCGCCAGTCTCGATCCAAAGCAAAGAACCCGTCCGAAATACTTTCGAGGGTGTCTGACACTTCTTGCGCGGGCGCGTTACAGACTGCTTCGGGCTGAGGCTTAGCTAGCTCCGTGAAGGTTGTTACTACCGCATAGGGAGTCGATCGATCTCCCTGAAATAAAGGTTGAGAATTGAGCGTCAACCAAATCAATTGTCCCTGTGGCCGATAAAAGCCCATAATGACATTTGAGCACGATCGCCCGGTTTGCAGCGCCACCATCGCCGGATGCTTCTCGCCGGGAAAATCCGACCCATCTTCACGCACAGTCTGCCACAGACTATTGATTGAAGTGCATAAGAGCATCTGTTCGGCTGTCATCCCCAACAGCTCCTGGGCGTGAGAATTGCACCCCTGAATGCTACCATCTGCCAATTGCAGAAGCATCCCTACATATGTTGGCAAAGGCGCGCCTGGGTAGAGCGCTTTGTTAGAATCCGTTGAAACAGAGGGATCGATTTTCGGTCGGGGTTCAGTATTGCCTGGATTTTGCATCGGTTTCTAACAACGCTCATTTTACTTTTGGCAAAGCCAATCGCGATCGTCAATAATAGGGAAATAATCAGAGGAACTTTTGATTCGATCGGGATGACATTTCCAACCTAATAGGGATGCCGATCGTCCTGCTGGAATATCAAGCTCTAGACAATTTATTTTATAGTAAAATCCCACGTCTTAACCAGTTGCGAGATTCTGCACAGGCGACGGGCAATTTTCCGGCTTTTTCAAATGCGAGGTCAGTGAGTCTCATCAGTTTTCTGCGTTGTTGCATATTACCAACACCTGTTCCTCGTTTTCGAGCGCGAACAGATGAAACTTGCGTACAGGTAAATAAGTGGATGAAGCTTGAGAATACATCTCTGCCTCTCTCGGAGCGAGTGAAACGAAGCAATCGCTCTTGCTATGATAGCCTGACATTCTGTTACATGGTAAACTTTATTTGTGGCTAACTACTTAGAAACCCCATTTCTTTCTGTAAACCCGATCGGAAATTTTGCTCGCATTACCGTCTCAACGGTCAACGGGCGATCGCATTTACCGCAATACAGAGCCGCCTGCTTCCTTCCTTGCCCGCGTTTTTGTCAGGTTTGACCTCGCGTCTTTTACCTTTGTTCATTTCACTAACTTAATCCTATGCACATATTCACTGCCGGCGATCGCAACTATATTCTGGGGTTAGCAGCACTTCTTAAGTCGGTAGATCTCAATGCTAGCAAATCTGGGGAGGATCAGGTAAAAATTAGCATTGTATCTATCGGGATAGATCCACAGCAAAAGGAACAGTTACAGAATTGCTGCAAATACCAGATTGAATGGCAAGAATTGCAATCTAATTACGACCAACTTCTTTCGCTGTCAGGTTCTAAACTTACTTACGTTAAATTGGAGCCGCGAAAATATACCAAGGCAACAGAAAAACTGATTTGGCTCGACTGCGACGCGATCGTTCTGGGAAGTTTAGAGCCTCTGTGGAATCTGGATCTTCAAACAATGCCGCTAGCAGCCGCACCCAACGTCTGGGGAAATCCCAACAATTCTCAAGATCGAAACCCTTATTTAAATGGTGGCGTTTTAGTTTACAACTTGAAGCTTTGGGAGGAAGAGCAACTGTCGGAAAAGTTGATACAAAACGCTCTATCCAACCTTTGGATCGATCACGATCAGGGTGCATTAAATTCATTTTTAGCGGGAAGGTGGAAGCAATTAGAGCAAATATGGAACAACCACAATACTGAAGATATGTCAACTAAAGTGATGCACTTTATATCGAAACCGAAACCGTGGGAAAGCTCCGCCCCCAATCAATTATGGCTCGATATGGTGTCTCAGACACCGTTTAAGGACGAACTGAAAAAAATTCCAAATAAGTTTAATGCGCTGTCGAGATTTAAGCTAAAATACAGAAGATTTGACCAGTGGTTGAGGGAACCGATACTCAAGTTTAAGAGTTACCTGAAGAAACAAAAACGTTAAGATCAAAATCGGTCTTTCATGCCGCGCAATCGAGCGAAGGTTTGCACTGGATCGCGGGTGTTGGCGGCTGATTGGAGGTTGGGATAATCCCAGCGCAAAAATGGGTTTGTGCTTTTTTCGATGCCGATCGATGATGGTATTGTAGGTTGCGATCGACTGCGCGCTTCCTTGACTTCGGCGAAGCGGTGCTGTAAATCTAGATTGTCGCCATCCACACTCAAGGCAAATTGCAGGTTGTTCAGCGTGTATTCGTGGGCGCACCAGACTCTCGTACTGTCGGGCAAGTTTCGCAGTTGCCCCAGAGAGGCTAACATTTGGGCGGGAGTGCCTTCTTTGAGCCTGCCGCAGCCTCCAGCAAATAAGGTGTCACCGCAGAACAACTCGCCAGTTTCGCTGGGGTTGCTGGGGGCGAAATAGTAAGCGATGTGAGCTTTCGTATGTCCGGGCACAAAAAAGACTTCGGCGGTTCTGTTGGCGAAAGAAACTCGATCGCCCGCTTGTAAAAACACTTGCTGTCCCGGAATTCGGCCTCTATCTTCTGCGCCGCCGTAAACTTTAATTTGAGGAAAACGATCGATCAGTTCCTGATTGCCGCCTATGTGGTCGCTGTGGTGGTGCGTGTTGAAAATTGCGGTTAATTCGGCTCCGAGCGATCGCAGTTGCTCTAATACTGGCTGCGATCGGGCTGGATCGACGACGGCTGCTGTGCGGCGATCGGGGTCGTGCAGCAAGAAAATGTAGTTGTCGGACAGTACCGGAAGCCGATAAACCTGCATATAAAACTGCCTCTCAACAGTAACTTTTTACTTACAATGAATGTAAACGCTGAGCTAGTTCGTCAAGAACTGCAAGCTGCTATGATTATTCTGACATAAAAGCGCGATGACTTATGCGAACGTCTCAAAACAAATCGAACGTAACAATATTTCAAATGGTCGATCGGATTGTCGCGTCTGGCAAAATCTCTCGCCGGGAACATTTAGTTTTGACTTCTGCTATCCTCTCTGATGATAAAATTTCAGAGGAGGAGCGACATCAAATCAATCGGATATTTGATTATCTCCAAATTGGTCGCCTCAAGTTCATCGATTGAACTTGTAAATTCACGATATAATCGACGTAATCGACACTTGCAGCTACAAAAACAGGCAGAATCAAATGAGTTCACAAAAGCCAACTATTTTAGTGACGGGCGGAGCTGGATATATAGGATCTCACGCGGTGTTAGCACTGAAAAACGCCGGTTACGGTGTGGTGATTTTAGATAATTTAGTTTACGGCCACCGAGATTTAGTAGAGCAGGTTTTGCAGGTGGAGTTGGTAGTTGGCGATACGAACGATCGCAATCTTCTAGACAACCTGTTCGCTACCCACAATATTGATGCGGTAATGCACTTTTCTGCTTACGCTTACGTGGGCGAATCTGTTACCGACCCAGCTAAATATTACCGCAACAATGTCATCGGCACTATTACGCTTTTGGAAGCGATGCTCGCTGCTGGGGTGAAGAAATTTGTGTTTTCTTCTACTTGCGCGACTTACGGCGTACCGCAGAAAATTCCGCTCACAGAAGACCACCCACAAAACCCGATCAACCCCTACGGTGCTACTAAGTTAATGGTAGAACGGATTTTGTCGGATTTTGACGCTGCGTACAATTTTAAGTCTGTTTGTTTCCGCTATTTTAATGCGGCTGGTGCAGATCCGAACGGGTTGTTAGGAGAAGATCACAATCCAGAAACTCACCTGATTCCGCTGGTGTTGTTTGCTGCTTTGGGAAAACGAGATTCGATCGCGATTTTTGGCACGGATTATGATACTCCTGACGGTACTTGTATTCGGGATTACATTCATGTTAACGATTTGGCGTCGGCTCACATTTTGGGATTGGAGTATTTGTTAAATGACGGTCAATCTGATTTCTTTAATTTGGGAAATGGCGGCGGGTTTTCGGTGAAAGAGGTGATAGAAACGGCTCGCCAAGTGACGGGAAAAGAGATTAAGGCTGTTGAGTGCGATCGGCGTCCGGGAGACCCGCCTGCTTTGGTTGGTAGCAGCGAGAAAGCCATCAAAACCTTGGGTTGGTCTCCAGAATATCCTGACATTAAGAACATTATCTCCCATGCTTGGCAGTGGCACCAAAAACGCCACAACTCTTAGTATTTAGGGTGCGCCTTCCGCACCTTACCCTTAAATGTAGAAGATAAGCCCAATTTGCGGAAGTACGCTGACCAGATTCGAGCTTACTTTATGCGATTAAGAGAAGTTAAAAACCCATTTTACCCGTGTAATATTTATTTTTAAGCACCTATTTAAACAACTAAATAAATTTGTAAATAAGTAAATTAATGAATTCAAATAAATTAGCAGTTAAGGGATTTATCACTATTTTAACTGGTCTTTACTCTTTCCAAGATTGCGTTCATTTTCTGGCGTCTGTTAGGAAGTTTCACCGCGAACCAATTATTATTTTAATAGATAGAGTTCCTCAAATTTTATATCCTTTACTTCAGGTTTTCGGAAATGTCATTTTGAAACCTGCACCGTCTCACGAAAATCCTGTTTTAGCCTCGCGGCAAGCTAAGCTGGCTTTGTACGGAGAATCTTTGTTTGACAAGACTATTTATATGGATTGCGATATTTGTTTGCTGTCGCCAATAGATGAGGTTTTTGCCGATCTTGATGAGGTGGATTTGTTGGTGACGGAAGATGTGCAGCCTGCGATCGCTAAAGCGGTCAATTTATTAAGAGTTAAGCAAGATATTCTGTCAACTTTGCAGTCTGTCGGATTGCCGCTAAGCGAAAAGAGCATTCAATACAATGGCGGATTTATCGCCTTTAAAAAAAGCAGTAAAAATTATGAGTTTTTCCAAAAATTCAAAAAATATTTTGAAATAGTAGTTGTCAATCAAAATGTGCTATTATTGAAGGATCAAGGTGCTTTTGCGGCGGCTGTTGAAGCTGTGAAACCGCAAATGAAAACTTTGTCCCCTGTTTACAACTACTTGGATAAGTGGAAAGATGTTTATGCGATCGACAAACCGATTAAGGTAATGCACTGCACTTATCCTTACCGCCCTCAGTACGCGAAGAACGTGACGCGATCGCTCTTTACTAGAATAGTCGATCGCATGGCTAAAATATTTTTGCCAAATCAACTTAACAATCCCTGGCGTTTAAAATAAACTTGACCAACTTACTACTCTAGGCTGTGCAACATTATACCAAAGAATTATATCAATACTTGCAAAAAACCTCCCAAGAATCAGCCACAGAAATTATCCCTATCCTTTGGAAATTCGTGCAGCCAAAGCGAGTAATTGATGTCGGTTGCGGTACGGGGGCTTGGCTGTCAGCCTTCAAAGAATTCGGCGTTCAAGATATATTGGGAATCGACGGTGATTGGGTTGACCCAAAAATGCTACAAATTTCAGATGCCAACTTTTTAGTATTAGATTTAACCCAGCCTTTGCCCGTCGAACAACAATTTGATTTAGTTGTTTCCTTAGAAGTGGCAGAACACTTGCCCTCAGAGTGCGCCCGGGTATTTGTAGAGTCTTTAGTGAAACTTGGTCCAGTAATTTTATTCTCTGCCGCAGTACCATTTCAAGGGGGAACAAATCACGTTAACGAACAGTGGCCAGACTATTGGGCGAAACTATTTCAAGAGCAAGGATATGTGGCGATTGACTGCGTGAGAAATAAAATATGGCAAAACGATCGAGTAAAATGGTACTATGCCCAAAATATACTTATATTTGCGAAAGTGGAATATTTAACAACAAATCCCGTCTTGCAAAAAGAGGCAGATAGAACTAACATCTTTCAGCTTTCCATAATTCATCCGCAGTTTTATTTGCGAACAGTATCAGAAGCCACCAAATTAAGACAAGAAATCAAAGATGCTTTAGCCTTAAAAGATCCGAGGATTTCCCTCAAACAAGTATTTTTTGCTTTGCTACCCTTGACAAAAGCTCGATTAAGCAGGAAAATAAAGCAAATTTTTTCAAAATAAATTACCAAGTGAAAGTTTCATTAGTGGTGAGCGATTTGTCTGGAGGAGGTGCAATTCGTGCTTTTCTCTTAGCTCAAGTCCTGATCGAGCTTAAATGTGAGGTAGAAGTTGTCGGATTTCAGTTTGGCAAGGAATTGTATGCTATTCCTCCCAGAGACATCCCGGTATGTGCGATACCTGGTAAAAAAGATCCGGGGTTTGTGATGGGTGCTCAAAGAGTTTGGGGGAAAATAGATGGGGATATTATTTATGCAATCAAACCTAAACCTACAAGCTTTGGTTTATCGCTGCTAAAAAAACTGGATACTCGCCGCCCTGTCATTTTAGATATAGATGACTGGGAACTTAGCTGGTTCGGTGGAGATGAATGGAAATACCGTCCCTCTTTCAAACAACTTTATCGAGATATTTTCAAACAAAACGGTCAATTGAGAGAACCAGATCATCCGCTATATGTCAAGTGGATGGAAAGTTTAGTTTCCCGTGCTGATGCCGTCACCGTCGATACTGAGTTTTTAAAACAGCGTTTTGGGGGCGTGTATTTGCCGAATGGCAAAGATACTGAAATGTTCGACCCCGCTAAATACAATGCTGAATTGAGCAGGCAGCGTTACGGCTTGTCCGGGTATAGAGTTCTGATGTTTCCCGGGGCACCGCGACCTCACAAAGGTGTTGAGGATGTTTTGATGGCCCTCGAACAGTTAAATGAGCCCGATTTAAAATTAGCGATCGTCGGTGGGAGTCCTTATGATGATTATGATGATAAACTTGTGAAACAATGGGGGCGTTGGATTGTTAAACTGCCAAGGTTTCCAGTGGAGACGATGCCGTCCGTTGTAGCGGCGGCTCACGTTGTCGTTGTTCCTCAGCGAGAAACTCTCACAGCCGTGGCTCAGTTTCCGCTCAAGCTGACAGATGGCATGGCAATGGCTAAGCCTGTTTTGTCTACGCGAGTGGGGGATATTCCAGCAATTTTAGGGGGAACAGGTTATTTAGTCGATCCGAGTTCTCCCGCTCAAATTTCCCAAAAAATTAAATGGATATTTCAAAATTTGACCGCCGCGAATTTGCAAGGAATGAAAGCTCGGGAAAGATGCGTGAAAAAATATAGCATTCAAGTAATGGCACCGATACTTTCAGATATAATTTCAGGTATATCGAGCTAACTTTCAAGCGACTGAATGGAGGAAGAAACACTGGCTGTAATTAAAGAATATTTTGAGATGCCGTACTGTTTAGCTGGGAATGCTTCATGTCTGCCAATAAGCTACTCCTAAAATTTGCCAGACGATATCCCGGCAGGATTGTGCTAACTGTTATGCTGGGCTTTTCTGGGGCTTTATTCAACGGTATCAGCACTACTCTGATTGTACCAGTGCTTTTAAGTTTTTTAGAGGAAGCTATTGAGCTGCGCGGGGCTCCATCTTTAATTAAAACTTTGATGTATCCCTTTGAGGGAATGCCCCAAAATCAGCGTTTAATGTTGATGACTGTGGCGATTGTTCTGGCCATTATTTTAAAAAATGTTGCGAGTTATATCAATACTTTAGTAGCTACTTCTCTGACGCGATCTCTGACTTTTGATTTGCGAGAAGCAGGTTTGCGGTTGTTATTAGAAGTAGATTTAGATTTTTATTCTAAAACTAAAGTCGGGGATTTAATTAATAGATTGGGCGGAGAGATTGGTCGGACTGCTAGTGCAGTTGGCACCGCGATCGGAATGTTTACTACCTCAATCACCGTTTTGGTGTTTGTGGGTTTGTTGCTTTCTATTTCGTGGAAATTGACGGTGACATCTACAGTTTTGCTGGCGTTAGTTGCTTGGACGAATCAACATATTATTAACCGTTCCAAGCATTTTGGCCACCTGCTTTCTGAAATGTCGAAAGATTATTCGGTTAGGGTGCTCGAAACCATGACTGGGATTCGGCTGGTCAAGTCAACCGGGAACGAGGAAAGGGAGTATGAGCGGATCAAGCATTTAATTCACAGGCGAGAACAAGCGGATTTTCAGGCTCAGGTAAATTATGCGGCGATCGCCCCAATTAACGAAGTTGTTAATGTGATAGTTATTATTTTGATTGTCTTTATAGGTCGGACAATATTTTCCAATGAAATAGAGTCTATTTCTACAGTTTTGTTGACATATTTATTGGTACTTTTTCGGTTGATTCCTTTCATTTCTCAGTTGAATAGCGGGCGCAGTCAATTTGCGAATACATCGGCTAGTGTAGAGGTGGTCAATGATTTTTTGAGCTGCGATGACAAGCCGTTTATGCTGAACGGTTCTGTGCCTTACAATCATTTGCGATCGGGAATTCATTTTAATAAAATATCTTTTAGTTATCCGAATCACAAAAATTTAGTTCTTAAAGGAGTTGATTTATTTCTACCTCACGGCACTACGTTGGCTTTGGTAGGAACTTCGGGTTCTGGTAAGTCAACTTTGGCAGATTTACTGCCGAGATTTTACGATCCTACTGAAGGTCATATCTCGATCGATGGCAGGGATTTGCGCGAATTTGAGCTGAAAAGTCTCAGACAAGCGATGGGTATTGTTAGCCAAGATACGTTTTTGTTTAATGCTTCAGTGCGCGAAAATATTGCTTACGCTAGGCCCCAAGCGACTGAGGAAGAAATTGTGGAAGCGGCGAAGGGAGCGAATGCTTACGAGTTTATCGAACTGTTGCCGGAGGGGTTGGATACTCAAATTGGCGATCGGGGGGTGATATTATCGGGAGGGCAGCGTCAGAGAATTTCAATTGCTAGAGCCCTGCTGCAAAACCCGGAAATCTTAATTTTAGATGAGGCAACGAGTTCGCTGGATACGGTTTCGGAAAGGTACGTGCAAGCAGCGATCGAGAACTTGAGTTGCGATCGCACAACCTTAGTCATCGCCCACCGCCTCTCCACAGTCCAAAAAGCCGACAAAATCGCCGTGATCGATCGCGGACAAGTAGTAGAAATTGGCTCCCACGAAGAATTGCTCGCAAAAGGAGGTTACTACACGCGCTTGTATTCAGTGCAATTTGCCGAAGAAACCGCTCGCGATGAAGCTCTAATTAGAGGTTCTTACGAAATTCGCACTCGCCTGACTCCCATGATAGCTTACCTCAAATTGCTAGTAGATGAAATGGTAGACTCTCCCGAAGAAAGAGACGAGTTAATCAGAGAATCCTTTCACTCGGCTGCTAATATTTTCACGACTTTAGAATTTATAGAAAATACTATTAAGCGTCAAGCTGTTAAAAAGTAGTTATTGGTTATTTGTTGTTTGTTATTGGTTATTTGTTGTTTGTTATTGGTTATTGGTGATATCAAATGCGATAGGATCGGAATTATAGCGGTTTTCAGAAAGATGAGGTACGTAGTTGGGCTTCAGCCCTCAAGCGTCTGGGTGGTTATGTAAGCTGTCAGTCATACCTCATCTTTTTGAGAAAGGCTATATGTAGTGCGAGCGTGTCGCTCGCGGCATGGATCGCGAGCGAGACGCTCGCACTGAATCCAATTTACCAATGCCCAATGCCCGATGCCCTGTTTGGCCAATGCCATGTCCAAATATTATGTATTTTTTACCAGAAATGTCTTGCCGCAACCCAATGTAGCGAGCTTAGTTCAAGTTGTCCACTCTGCAAATGCCGCAGCAAATCTCGGTTATCCAGCAGTTTTGGTATACCTCCGCAAAGGATGGAATGCTTGGAATACCGTTGATTTACTTCGTCCTTTTAAACCGAGAAAACCGGATGAAAAACTCGCAAAAATATACAATATTCAAGATCGATTAAAAGTAGCAGATTTACCGATGCCGTGGCCGATCGACCTTTGGGACAGCAAGTGGACGAGTGCGAGTACGATCGTGTCAAAATACTATTTACCAATTCACCTGCTTAAATCCACTAAAATTGTCCACACCCGCGACTGGAACTTTGTCAAAGCAGCAGTTAAAAACGGAATTCCCGCTATCTACGAACAGCACCACCACGAAGACAAAAATTTTGAGCCAGAAATCGTTTGCAATCCTCTATTTCAAATTGCTGTAACTGTTGCAGATACTGTCCGAGACAGCATGATTAAGAATGGGATGCCACCGGAAAAAGTAATTATGCTGCACAACGGTTTTAACCATTTGTTTCTCGCGAGACAAACTGAAGCTGCCCAGAATTGGCGACAGCAGTTATTAACAGATGGAAGACAGTATTTAGCAGTTTATGCAGGGGGACTTTACCCGTTTAAAGGTGTCGATATGCTAGTGGATGTGGCTGAGGAATTGCCGCTGGTTCAATTTGCGATCGCAGGCGGTGATTCATCCCAAGTAACAGCCTACCAGCAATTAGCCAAAGACAAGCAAGTTAACAACATTAAATTTCTCGGCTACCTGCCTCAAAATCAACTGGCTAGCTTGCTGCAAGCAGCCGATGTTTTGACTCACCCGCACTGTTTGACAGAAGCCGCGACCTTCACATCTCCTTTGAAGTTCTTTGATTATATGGCATCGGGAACTCCGATTGTAGCGACGGAGATTGCATCTTTAATGGAATTTAAATCGGGAAATATAGCAGCAACTTGGTGCGAACCGGATAACCCGCACAAATTCGCGCAAAGCATTCGAGATTGTTTAACCAAATATCCGAGGAAAATCGAAGGTTATGCAGAAACATTGAATCTTGTCAAGCAATTTTCCTGGGAAAATAGGATCGAGAGAATTTTGAGTTATGTAGATGAGTCATTGGTAGGGTGCGTCAGTCCGCAGGCGACAGACAATTGATAAAATTATCAAAACTGACGCACCATTAACTGTGCGGTGCGTCAGCTTTTAAATTATCAATTATTGCGAAAATCACCCAAGCTGACGCACCCTACATACTACTAATTATGAAGCAAAAAATTATCGGCACAATCACCACCTATCCAGGCATGAACCAAAGCGACTGGCTGTGGCAACAAACCCCCCACAACTTCGGCAAATGGGGAAACATTCAAATGCTCGCCAACCACCCAGAACCAGACTTTTTACTCATGTATCAATTCGATTTTCCCCAACCTTCCAAAAAGCAATCCTGGCTCGACAAAATCCGCCGTCCAAGCCCCCAAACTCCAGAAAACGACATTCGAGAAAAACTGCGCGGAGTCCCCAAAGAACGCATAATTTACCTAATCCGCGAGCCGCCATTACCAGAAGTTATTGAAATTACCAAAGCCAACTACGAACAAGCCAAACTTTATTGCGGTTACGTTTCCGGCCCAGACGATTTCGCACCAAACCCCAATTATATGCCCGCGATTTGGTATCACTCTAACTCGTTTCGAGAACTGGATGAAATGCCCGCGCCGCCAAAAACTAAATCCTGTTCTTGGATAACTTCAGGTGTTAGCCGCACCGCCAATCACCGCCAGAGATTAGACTTTATCAAATTGCTGCGATCGCAAGAATTGGATTTTGACCTTTACGGGCGAAACTTGCCAACTTGGGCACAGGGAAACGGCACTGTAAACAATAAATGGCACGCCGTCGCACCATACTATTACAACTTAGCTATAGAAAATTATGCCGAAAACGATTGGTATGTCAGCGAGAAGCTTTGGGATGCTTTATTAGCTTGGTGTTTGCCAATTTATTACGGCGGTTCGGCGGCGGATAAGTTGTTGCCGGCGGGGAGTTTTCTGAGGCTGCCGAGTTTGGATGAGAAAGGAGTAGAATTTATTAAAGAGGTGGTTGCTACTGCGGATTATTGGCATGAAGCGAGGGAGAAAATTGCTGAAGCCAGACAAATCATTCTCCACGAATTGAACTTGCTCAATTGGCTGTCTAAGTTTGTATCTCAGGAAATAGCGCAATGACAGAAAACCAAAATCAACCCAGAGAATACGATGCCGTACTCGGCGGTCAAAATCCTCCCCCCCTCGGTGCTGCTGTCTTAGGCGGGATTCCAGGCGTTAAGAGTCGTTTGGCTTCACCAATTGTCGAGGTGAAAATTGCTGCACTGTCTGAAGCGCTCCAATATGGAGATGCAGGTTTAGATTTAATAATTGGGGCACTACAAGATGAATCAATGGCGGTGAAATTTACAGCCTATTCGCTGCTGAAGGATAGAGATGAACCAAGTATCAAAGAGCAGTTACAAAAATATTTGCCTATTTTTGACTTTGATGTAATAACAGTTGATTCGTATGGAAAAGAAAACCGTCGCAGCCGTCATTATGCTCACTTCTTCGCAGAAGACTTAGGGAACGGAGTTGTGCTGGAAATGGTATCGATTCCCGGCGGCACTTTTATGATGGGCTCGCCAGCAACAGAGGAAGGTAGAGACAGTTGTGAAAGTCCGCAGCATCAAGTAACAGTACCCGCTTTTTATGCAGGAAAATATCCCATCACCCAAGCACAGTGGCAAGAAGTGATGGGAAACAACCCATGTTTGTTAAAACGTGAAAAACTTCCTGTGGTAGGTGTATCCTGGCCCGATGCTGTCGAATTCTGTGGCAAACTATCGCAAAAAACCGGGAAAAAGTATCGTCTCCTTAGTGAAGCAGAATGGGAATACGCCTGTCGCGCGGGAACAAGAACCCCATTTCATTTTGGCGAAAGCATTACCCCGGAATTAGTCAACGATGTTAACTATGACGGAAACAGACCCTACGCAAATGTACCCAAGTCACTTTACCCCGAACAAACAACCTATGTAGGGAATTTTCCTCCTAATGCCTTTGGGCTGTACGATATGCACGGTCAGGTTTGGGAATGGTGCAGCGATAGGTGGCACAGCAACTATAACGGCGCACCAACTGACGGAAGTTCCTGGGAAACTGGCACAGATAATAACCGAGTGCAGCGTGGAGGTTCTTGGTTCCACCTTGCGGTCAATTGCCGCTGTGCCTTTCGCTTGTCGGACTCGGCGGGCAACAGCAGTAGGTGGAGTTGGATGGGTTTTCGCGTAGCGGTAGCGTCGGTTTCTCCCTCGGCATAGTTTTTCCGCGAGGACTCTTGTCTATCCTTTTACCCTTTAGCCCTCTGCACTTTTTCTTTACTATATATGAATGGAATTTGCACGCTAGCCAACGATACAGTTTACGACCAACTAATTGCCTTGCTCAACAGTATTGAAGTTATCTTAGGCTCAAATATTCCCGTCTGCATTTATCCTTTCGACGAGCAGATAGAGCAAATAAAAGCTGCAATCGTCAACCGTCCCAACGTCTTTATTTATGAAGATAGCGCCTCAATTCAGCGATGGGACGAATTCATGCAAGCAGCCGCACCAGAGCGTTTGAACCGCAAAAAATTCCGGCTTTACGGCGCACACCGGCGCTTTTGCGCTTTCGACGGCCCGTTTGAAAAGTTTATCTACATGGATGCCGATACTTTGGTGATGAATTCCCTTGATGCGGTTTTTCAGAAGTTAGAGGAATCGGATTTTGTGGTTTATGATTTTCAATTTCGCGACCCAACTAAAGTATACAATATTCAGTCACCAAAACTCCTCGAAACTTTTGAGCAAAATCGGATAGAATCGGAAATATTTTGTTCGGGATTTTACGCCAGCAAGCAAGGATTGTTTGACAGAAATACTAGAGAATGGCTGTTAGCTCAACTGCAATCTGGCGAGGCGGAAATTCTCTATGCAGGTGCGGGAGAACAGCCGTTGCTCAATTATATGGTGATGAAAAATAAGGTGAATAGCTATAATTTTGCTTATAGCCTCCCGGATGTGGAAAAAACTGGGTGCAGCGTCACTTCTAAACATTTTGAAGAACAAGATAAAATTTTGTACGACAAGGGAAACCGACTTACTTACATTCATTATATTGGTGTGCAGCCGGATTTAATTCGGAGAGTTTGTGCAGGGGAAAATATTGAGTTTCCCTATCGCGATTTGTTCCTGCATTACCGCTATCTCCGCGAACCGTCCAAGCGTCCAATTTTTGCCCAAGCGCTAAAGTCTTATACTGAGGTTTTGACGCCGAATTTGTTAAAAAGGGTATTGAGAAGGTTGAGGATAAATGTATGAGTCGCGGTATTTATATTGTTGCGAATGATAAGGTGATCGAAAGTGCGATCGCCCTTCTAAACAGCATACGTATGTACAATTGTCAAGTACCAATTTTTCTGATTCCCTTCGACGACAATTATCAGCAAGTAGCAGCCGCACTCAGCAGTCTCCACGGGGTGCAATTGTTCCCAAATCTGGAGTTTGTGGAACAGTTTACCAGACAAATTGGCCAAATGTTCGATCGCAACTTTTTAGCCCTCCCCAACAAAATGCGAAAACTCGCCGCCTGGTTTGGCCCCCTCGACGAATTTCTCTACATCGATACCGACATCATCGTCTTTGAAGACATCGCAGCCAACTTAAACAAACTATCAGAAGTAGATTTCTTTTGCTGCGACTACCACCACCTCAGCGAAAAACTGCGAAATGTATTTTCACCTGTTGTAAAAGAACAGCTTATTTTCACAGATTTAGAACTTCAAGATGTATTCAACAGCGGCTTTTGGGCTTCCCGGAAAGGAACTATTGCAGAATCCCAAATGTATGAAATTTTGCGAGAATGTTCGCAGCATCGAGAATATTTTGATTTTACTCAAAATGTCACAGACCAACCTATACTAAATTATATCATTCTCAAGCTGATTCCCAAACGCTGCAATCTTGTTACAGCTTCACCAACAGAACCTGGAAGCTGGGCGGGTTCCAAGCATTTTCAAGAAATAGATTATGTTCTTTATGACAAAGGCAAAAGGTTAAAATATCTTCACTGGGCTGGAATACCGATTAAATCGGGTAGCCCTTATTGGAAACTTTGGAAACATTATCGTTATCTCAATGAGGAAGAGAAAAAACAAAATTTAGTGCAAAAAATATTTCGATATTGGCATGGTAAATAATATTGTTTGTAGTCACACGGCGATTGAAATCGCTAGCAACGCAAGCACACAAACGAAGTCCACGCGGAATAAGAAATTAATTGGTTTACAGGCTGCACCTAGTAACGAGTAGAATTATTCAATCTAAAATCTAAAATCTAAAATCTAAAATCTAAAATCCGATGGCTGATGGCATTTATATTCTGGCAAACGATGTTGTTTTCGACCACTTAGTCGCTTTATTGAACAGTCTTGAGGTCAACGGGGCAAAAGATATTCCTGTTTGCATTATTCCCTTCGATGATAACCTAAAAAAAGTACGATCGCACATTTCCCCCCTACACAATGTCACCCTCTTTGAAAATACCGACTCCATCAATTTTTGGGAAAGTTTTGCAACTCAAGCTTGGACATCTCACCGCAAAGCTCAACAAGTTTGGCAAGCTAAAGGTTGGCGGCAAGTTCACTGTTTGGGAATGCACCGAAAATTTTGCTGTTTTGACGGCCCTTTTGATAAATTTATCTATTTTGATGCGGACACTCTGTTAATGGGTTCTCTAAATTACATCTATCAAAAGCTTGATGAATTTGATTGGGTAGCAAACGATTTTCAATACAAGTCTGACCCTAATTATGTATTTGATTTATCATCCGATAAATTCTCACATATTTTTAATATTGACAAACTGCAATCTCGGATTTTCTGTGCAGGTTGGTTTGCTTCAAAAAAAGGTATTTTAAATAGAAATAACTCAATCCAGCTTTTAGATAAATTGACTTCAGGAGAAGCAGAAATTTTGTCTTTGCGGGGAACAGACCAACCTTTATTTAACTATTTAGTCGCCCGCAGCGGCATCTCTTTTTATAACTTTGCTTATCATCAACCCGAACAGGTAACGGGAAATCATTGGTCTTCTCAATTTGATGTGATAGATAATGTTCTATACGATAAAGGACGGCGGCTGACTTACTTGCACTACATGAGTATTTCGGCTGCAAAGTTTACTCGATTGTGTGCTGGCGAAGATGTTGAGATTCCCTACCGAGACGTATTTCTGCACTACCGATATTTGAATTCGCCGGAAACACAGCCAAAACTCGCGCCTCCAAATTTGCTGGTTCGCTTGCAGAGAAATCTCAAAAGTTGGGCAATTCAAAAACTTAATAATGTTCAATTTAAGTTGCGGAATTTTTGGGATAGATAGCATCTAACTGTACAAAGACTGAATCCACTCCCATTCGCGCCTTAAACCTTCTTCTAAAGCAACTTGCGGCTGATAACCTAAGATTTTCTTGGCTTTAGACACATCCGCGCTAGTGTGCCGCGCGTCTCCCCTCGCAGCTTCAGTAAAATCTATCCGAATAGGTCGATCGACAATTCTCTCTATTGTATCAATAACTTCTTTCAAAACTACCCGACTTCCCCCGCCAATATTAAAAACTTCCCCCGCAGCTTCCGCAACCTCAGCCGCCGCTAAATTCGCAGCAACGCAATCGCTGATAAAAGTAAAATCCCGCGTTTGCAATCCATCGCCGAAAATTGAAATTGCCTCGTCAAACAAAATCGACTTAAAAAACTTGTGAAAAGCCATATCGGGGCGCTGTCTCGGCCCGTAAACCGTAAAATAGCGCAGCGAAGTAGTCGGAACCCCAAAATTTTTGTAATAAAGTCCGCACAAACGTTCACCGGCTAACTTCGTAATTCCGTAGGGAGAAACCGGCTGCGGACAAGCGTTTTCATTCGTGGGGAAAGCTTCAGCATTTCCGTAAATTGAAGACGATGAAGCATAAACAAACTTTTGCAATCTTGGCGCATCTTTGGCCGCTTCTAACAATACTTGAGTGCTGTTAATATTGCGTTCGGTATAGCTGCGGAAACCGTCGCCCCAGCTAGCACGAACTCCCGCTTGCGCCGCCTGGTGAAAAATCACCTCTGTATCGGATAAAAGCGATCGCCAATTCAGAGATAAAATATCGCCTTCCACCAATTTAAAACCAGGATACTTATCAAAGTGTGCAATATTCTTGCGCTTGAGAGCCGGATCGTAGTAATCGTTGAACTCGTCAACACCTATCACCCTCTCCCCTCGATTTAAAAGAGTTTCTACTAGATTAGAGCCTATAAATCCTGCTGCACCCGTAACAATAAAATTACCCATTCGATTTTAGATTTTAGATTTTATATTTGTTGAAATTTTATACAGAAATTCCTGCATAAATTGTGAGCCTCTTTTTTCTCTGACTCTGCGTTCTCTGCGCCCTCTGCGGTTCAAAAAGCATCAAATTAGGATAACATTAGAGAACTATCAACCCCCTTCCTTCTCAGGAACAGAGGGTTAATAGTTAACTTTCATCATTCAAAAGAATCTAGATCCAGCGCTTTGGAACCTCCGCGTTCTAGCTCGATTAAAAGCTTACCCAACTGAGTCCAAACTAGCCAGCCCGTGAGTACCGTCAGTGGCAAAGCTAGAACATAAGAAAGTAATTTTGGGAAGCCAAAAATCTCCATCCCCGAAGCTAAAAATACGCAAATTCCGCCAGCCATTCCCAGAAAAGGTATCAGCAATTGTAGCCCTTGCAGGTTAGCCAAAGTGCGAGTAGAACGATTTTTAGACCACAGTTGTACGGCTTGTTTGAGAGTTGCTTCAAAGGCTACACCGGAAGCCATACCTGCTAGTAATCCAGCGGACATTAAAAAATATGGAGGTTCGGGAAAATAATACACGAATAATTCCTTAATTTGGGTAATTGGAAGTTGGGAATTGGCAATTGGGAATTGGCAATTGGGAATTGGCAATTGGGAATTGGCAATTGGCAAGAGTAGAATTATTTTTCTTCCTTCTTCCTTCTTCCTTCTTCCTTCTTCCTTCTTCCTTCTTCCTTCTTCCTTCTTCCTTCTTCCTTCTAATTAAAACCGAGTCAGCGCCGCGGCTCCTTCTGTGGAAAACTCCGCCAAAGCGCCTAGAGCAACGTTGAACAGGCGACCTGGTTGCAAGTCTTCCTTGACTAAGTTCCACAGGCGGCGAACTTCTTCGGTGTGGAGTCGATCGTCCTCAATCAAAGCTAATATTAGCTGGCGTCTCAAAAACGACCCTTCCTCTGACAGCAAAAATTGCAAGCCTAGTTGGGCGGTGGGGAGCAAGTCGAAACTTCGATCGGATCGGGCGATCGCGATCATCTCCTCCAACCTGTTCCACTGGAATTTGCCATCCTTGAATAATACCTCAATCAGTCGCCGCCGCAGTGCCGGAGATTCCCCGTTCAACAAACGCCGCGCTACGTAAGGATACGCCACCTCAACAATCTTGAAATCGGGATTCAGCGTCAGGGCCAAACCTTCTTCTGTCACCAGAGAGCGAATAATTAAGGCAAATTTCGCCGGCACTCGGAAAGGATAATCGTACATCAACTCCGAAAACTGGTCTGTAATCGTCTTGAAGTTAAAATCTGACACCTTTTCGCCGACGATATCGCCGAGCACAGATTCCAGCGCCGGGACGATCGGCATAATATCTGTATCTGGAGTCAAAAAGCCAAGTTTCACAAAATCCTTGGCTAACTGTAAGTAATCTTTGTTGATCAAATGAACGACAGAATCAACCAAAGTTTCTTTAGTTGTTTCTTCCATCTGATCCATCATCCCAAAATCAATGTAAGCCATGCGGCCGTCCGCTAAGGCAAACAGATTTCCCGGATGGGGGTCAGCGTGAAAAAATCCGTGTTCCAACAACTGCCGCAAACCGCTGCGGACTCCGACTTCAATTAAACTATCGGTATCCAAACCTGCGGCTTTAACACGTTCCATATCTGTCAGCTTGATGCCGTCAATCCATTCGAGAGTGAGAACGCAGTTTGAAGTATAGCGCCAGTAAATGCTCGGAACTTTTACTGTCGGGTCGTCGGCAAAATTTGTAGCAAATTTCTCGGCGTTGCGGCCTTCATTGATATAATCAATTTCCTCGAACAATTTGATACCGAATTCATCGACTATTAAACAAAGGTCGTGACCGAGATTCAGCGGCAGCAACGGGCCCAACAATCCAGCCGCCCAGCGCATTAAATAAAGATCGAGGCTCAAGACTGGTAGCAAATTCGGTCGCTGAACCTTGACTGCTACTGCTTCCCCGGTGAGGAGGCGAGCTCGGTAGACTTGACCGAGACTTGCCGCGGCGACAGGTTCGGGGGAGATTTCGCTGTAGGTTTCGCTAATTTTGCGATCGAGTTCCGCTTCAATAATCTCAAAAGCTCGCACGGAGTCAAACGGCGGCAACTGATCCTGAAGTTTGATCAATTCTTCGAGAAAGTCTTTGCGGATCAAATCCGGTCTGGTAGAAAGAGCTTGGCCGACTTTAATGAAAGTGGGGCCCAAGCGAGTGAGTATTTGTCGCAGGTGGGTGGCCCGTTCCGGCTGGTGTGCTGCGACTTCGTGCTGCCAACTGTCCCACAGCATCCCGATGACAAAGCCTGCAAAAGACCAAATAACGGTAATTGCTCGCCAAATTGCTTTCCAAGGACGGTTGCGGTAATACTGAGCGATCGCTTGTCGATCGTAGCGTCTAGCCTGAGTGAATTGATACTGAGGCACTCGTTTATTTTCCTCTTATCTTCTGAAAATTACAGGTTAAATCGAGAATAGGGCATCGGGCATCGGGCATCGGGCATCGGGCATCGGGCATCGGGCATCAGGGATTAGAAGTCGAAAGTTCCAACATTCTTTAATTCTTCCTTCTTCCTTCTTCCTTCTTCCTTCTTCCTTCTTCCTTCTTCCTTCTTCCCTTTTCCTTCTTCATCATTGACCGATCGCATTCCAAGTTTTAGGCGAGCGGAAAATGCACCCGTTCGAGGCGGATTGCCAGCCTAAATTTGTTTCTTTTCATTAAATATAGTACATAAAAGTACAAGTGTTCAGTCAAAAAACTTCACGGACTGAGCCAAGCAATCTTTCAGACCATAAATCGCCCGCTCTTGTTGATCCCTCGACAGTTCCGGGAACATCGGCAAAGACAAGACTTCGCGGCAAACTTGCTCGGCCTGCGGCAACTGACCTGCTTGATAGCCCAAAGATTTGTAAACAGGTTGGAGGTGCAAAGGTAACGGATAGTAAACCATCGAACCGATGCCGCATTCCTGCAACTGAGCCCGCATCCAATCTCGAAAATTGCCAGAGGGATTTTGCGCGTCTTCTGGAGTTGTCAGCCGGATCGTGTATTGATTCCAAACTCCTTTTGCGAACGGTAATTCTTTGGGGAGGGCAACTCCGGGCACGCGGGAGAGAAATTCGCTGTAGAGTTCGGCTTTCTCCCGCCGCTGGGCGTTCCAACTGTCGAGATACCGCAATTTAATGCTGAGAATCACCGCTTGCAGGGCGTCTAAACGGCTGTTGCAGCCGATTTCTTCGTAGAAATACCTAGAAGACTGTCCGTGTTCTTTGAGCATTCTCATTGAAGCTGCGAGGGCTCGATCGTTTGTCGTCACCGCGCCTCCGTCACCGCAAGCGCCTAAATTTTTGGTTGGATAAAAACTGAAGCAGCCGACATGGCCGATGCTGCCGACTTTTCGAGACTGCCACTCGGCGCCGACAGACTGGGCGCAATCTTCAATTACGGCTAAATTGTGCCGAGTCGCAATTTCCATCAACCGAGTCATGTCTGCCGGTTGGCCGAAGATGTGGACTGGCATAATTGCCTTGGTTTTTTCAGTAATTGCCGCTTCGAGGAGTTCGACATCCAGATTAAAAGTCCCGCTGTCAATATCGACAAATACGGGAGTTGCGCCGACGGCGCTAATTACCTCAGCCGAAGCAAAAAAGGTAAAAGGAGTGGTAATCACTTCATCGCCGGGGCCAATTTTGAGAGCTCGCAAAGCCAAAATCAGCGCATCTGTGCCGGAGTTGCAGCCCACGCACTCGGAAACTCCCGTGTAGTCGGCGAACTCTCGTTCAAAACTCTTTACGGCGGGGCCGCCTACGTAGCCGCCAGAGGCAAGCACTTTTTGCACCGCAGCAGTTATCTCGTCGCCAATTAAGGCGTACTGGCGGGTTAAGTCGAGGGGGGGAACATTATTCACTCTTCACACCACAAATTTCAACCATCATCAAAGCAAATTCTTGCAGCAAAACTGTTTTCCAGAAACGTTTATTCAAATATCTTATATTTGGACAGGCAAACAATCACATTATCGAAAGGGTGCGCCGGTGTTAATTCCGCTAGATTTAACTGATTTGGGTTGGGCTTTGGGGATGGTGGCGATCGCGATCGGGCTTTCGGCGTGGCAGGGATTGGGATTGGAGGGGGCGATCGCGATCGCCGCGGGGCGCACCCTGATCCAGCTAATCTTAGTCGGGTACGTGCTCGCTGTCATATTCGATCCCGAGGGTAAAAATCCTTGGCTGGTTTTAGCAGTTTTAGCAATCATGCTGACAACAGCTAGCATGGTTGCCAGCAACCGCATCAGCAAAAAAATCAAGAACCTACTCCCGTTAGTTTCGGGTTCAATATTGATCGGTACGGCGTTTACTCTCGCCTATACAAACTTGCTAATTTTGCAACCTGACCCTTGGTACGAACCGCAATACCTGATTCCTTTAGCGGGTATGATATTGGGCAATGCCATGAACTCCGGGGCGATCGCCGGCGAAAGACTTCTCAGTACAGTTAATAGCAGCCAGTTAGAAATAGAAACCCATTTAAGTTTAGGATCGACCCCGCAGCAAGCCGTAAAACAGTACCGCAAAGATGCGATCAAAGCTGGATTAATCCCGACATTAAACACAATGACAGTCGTAGGAATCGTGACTTTACCCGGGATGATGACAGGTCAAATGCTGAGCGGTGTCAGTCCTCTCAATGCAGCATCTTACCAGATTTTGATTATGTTTGTGTTAGCGCTGGCAACTTTAATCGCCACTCTGCTGTTGACTGAGGGATTGTCTCGGAAGTTTTTTAATCAAGATGCACAATTGATAAAATGGTAATTGGGAATTGGGAATTGGGCATTGGGCATTGGGCATTGGGCATTGGGCATTGGGCATTGGGCATTGGATATGGAATTGATAATATAATATAGGTAGGAACTTGCATTTAGCCTTATTTTATTGAACAGGCTTTCCGGCCTGTTCCACACAGAGTGAGTTATCTTGTGGGGTGAGCAGAATAGCCCGCCCCAGTCATCACTAAGGAGAATAGCCATGATTCAAACTGCAACTAAACCGCTAACTTTTGAAGAATTTGCGGAATGGAAGCCAGAAAACGGACGTTATGAACTGCACAATGGAGAGATTGTTGAAATGTCACAGCCATTAGGAGACCATGAAGAAGTTATCGGTTTTTTAGCCTCAGAGTTAACTGCTGAGTTTAGAAAGGTAAAACTTCCGTACTTCATCCCCAAACAAGCATTAGTTAAGCCACTGGAAAACCAATCAGCTTATTCGCCCGATATTCCGATCTTGAATCGCCCCAACTTAGCATCAGAACCTTTGTGGAAAAAGTTCTCAACTGTGACTCAAGGGGCATCTATTCCGCTGGTTATTGAAGTAGTTAGCACTAACTGGCAAGATGACTACATCAAAAAAGTAGGCGAATACGAACTAATCGGGATTCCTGAATACTGGATTGTTGATTATCTCGGTTTGGGCGGCCGCAGGTTTATCGGGAATCCCAAGCAACCGACTATTTCGATTTATCGGTTGGTTGATGATGAGTATGAAGTTAGTCAATTTCGGGGAGATGACAACATCGAGTCCGCAGCTTTTCCAGAGTTTAAATTGACGGCGCAACAAGTTTTTCAAGCTGGATTGACTGCGGGTGAAATTGCTGGGGATACCGATTAGTTTTGAATGAACAGGACTTATGCAAGAAGTAATTTTACGCGCTACTCATCGCGGTAAGGCGCGCAGTGCAAACCTGCAATATAGAAGTGATGCGTAAATCCTGAATTAGTCTTTTAGTCATATGAAATAATTGGAATTAATCGTTCCTCGATTTCATTAATATAGGCTGTTAAGCCTGTATGAACACCTTTTTTTCGTAGAAGTTCCAGACTCGTGTCTTCCCAGCACTGTTGTTCGCGTTCCATCTTGCCACCTGTTAGCTTTTCGACAACAACTTTAGGATTTCTAATGCGATCGGGTTCTTCCCATGAGTTAGATCGCAGCCTGTGTGACTCTTCGCAAGGATTAAACGTCAATTCGGTCGTTATCTCTTGAAGAATTTGTTTTTCCTCTTGATTAGATGGAATAAACCCATTCAACACCCAAGCTTCCCGCATTCGATCGGCTGTACCAATAATAATTGCTAATTTAGGTTGTCGATCGATGTGTTCTGAACGCGCTTGCTCGATCCCTTGTCTTCGTTCAGGTTGATTATCTAGATCGCGGATTAGGAGAACTGCTTCAATCTGTCGTGTTTTTTGAATAAATCGTACTAAATTCAGAATTTTTATAGCTGCTGCACCATCAGCTTTTAATGCTCCATCTTTACGATGACCTAAATACCTTGGAGGACGGAATCCTAAGCTTTGTTGGAAATTATCTATAATTTGATTAATATTTTTCCAGCAAGAATTCTCTGTGCCAGCTTCTAAACCACTCCATTGAACTAGATGTTGCAGCGTCTCGTGCTCTAACCACTCAATTTTTTCTACTAAAATGCGATCGGCTAATTTAGTAGCGGTTCGTGCGTCTGCGCTACTTTCCACAATTACAACAAACTCAATCATTGATTTCCCCTGCAACCACCCAATCTTCTCCCTCCGCATCCCAGAATTCTCCGGTGGTTAAAGTTTGTTTGGCCCATTCTACATCAGGATGTTCATCCAATCGTTTGCAACGAGTCACACCGGAGTTATTATTACTTAATACATGAACTTGAGAAGGAATAAGTTCATCCACAATGTAAGGAGAATGGGTAGAAAAAATAATTTGCAGATTGGGGTTGGCTTGAATAATTTCCTTGAAAACAGCGATTAATTCTCGTTGTGCTTTTGGATGGAGTCCCTGTTCAACATCATCTAGTAACACTAAATTAGGTTGATTGGGATTCATCAAAACAGTCAGTAATCCGAGAGCGAGCATTGTGCCTTCGCTAATGGCATGGGCTGGAATACGCTTACCAGTATTCATGTCTAAGACAACTTCTTGCCCTGCAATTTCCTGACTTTCTTCGTAGGAGATAGATTTGCCATCGACTTCGATTAAGCGTTGGCGATTGACCATAACCTTAGCTCGCCTTACCCCTACCTCGCATACACCTGGTACAATCCGTTTCAACATTTTCTGTAAAGATTTAAATTTATCTGGAGCTTCGTCACGAAGATAGTCTAAGGTAGGTGCTAACCCGGAACCATCGAACTCAACTCGCGGTGTAATTGCATCACTGTAAGCTGCTTTAGCAAGGTTAGTAGCTACTAGCTTCAGATGAACTGCGTTTCTCAAAGATTGCTGAATTGGCTCTTCCGTAGTCATTAAGGAAGTTTCAGAGATTACTTGCCTATATTCCGGGTTTTTATTGGCATTCCATGATGCTCTAAACGCCCACCCATGATTAACGTCTACGCTCCATTTATAGGAAGCTTTCCAATTATTTATATCTGGGTTTTTCCAAAAACCAGTTGCACTAACAGACATATTATCTTGCCCAATTGTTGTAATAAATTGAGGCGCTATTTCATGCTGAAAAATATTTTCAAATGATGAATTAGCAAGCCGACTGAGATAATGCACTGCTTGCAACACTGATGTTTTACCCGAACAGTTTTGTCCTACGAGTGCGTGTAGGCGTGAATTATCAAAATTAAGTTCTGTATCTTGATGACTTTTGAAGTTATGAAGTTTTACCTTTTGTAGCATTTGATGGCTAACATCCTTTTATACTTTTTGATTGCCGAAATTGTAGTGTGTGTTCGGATGTTCTAAGTTGTTAGCGCGCATTTAATTGTAACAATCATTTTTCTTGAAACAATGAGTGGGGCGTTGCTCCTAGCCCGCCCCAAAAACTAAAATTAAATGCCGTAACAGCTTACTTCGGTTCGTGACTCGCAATCCGCTTGCCTTCGCCATCGTACACCTGCATCGGGATTTTGGCGTTTTCGGCGATCGCCTCCAAAGCTTTTTGCAACGTTTGAACGTGCTTTTCTACAGCTTGGCGAGTCTTCACAGCATTGTTGTTATTTGCTTGGATGAAAGTTTGTTGCAGTTTCTGCACGTAACCTGGAGTCATCTGCACCGCAATCAAACCTTTGCTAACAGTATAGTCGCAAATCTTGGGGTTGCCTTTGCAAGTTCTATCTAAATCCGTGCGGGCTTTTTGCAGGTTTCTTTCTTCCTCCAACCTTACTTCTGCTTGCTGCAATGAAGTTTTGTAGGAAGCGATCAGCGGTTGGGCTTTCTGGGAATAAGAAGTTGCCGCCGGCACTTGCTCCGCGTAACTCAAAGCTCTCCGCCAGTATTCTGATGCTTTAAACCAACCGTTTTTCCCCTCCAAAATTTTAGCTTGAGCTGCTAAAGTCACTGCTTGAGTGTAGGCATCTTCGGAAATTCCTTCGACATTTTTGCGCTCGCGAGCTTCTGAAAGTTTGGTTTCGTATTTCGGAACTAGCAGTTTAGCTTGTTGGTAAGATGTCGTGCCCGTGGGAATTCCTGATAGGATGTCGAGGGATTCTTCCCAACCTGATTGCACTTGAGCCCAAGTCTCGGCTGTCTGAGCTACGGCTTCGCGAGCTTCTGCTATTTGGGCTGTACTTTTGGCGGCGAGCAGCGTTTTTTCGGCTTGTTTCTCTGTGCTTAACAGCCGATTTCCAGTTGCTACATTCTTCCGGTATTCTTTTGACTTTCTCTGAGCAAACGGATAAACTGGGCTATCTGTGGGGATTTCTCCGAGTTCGGCGATCGCACTTTGCCACAGAGTTTGCGCTTCCTGCCCGTTCTCGGCAGAATAAGGCGGATTTTGGGTTTTCTGGGCTGCCGATCGTGCGAGGCGCGCGGCGTCGATCGCAGAGTTTAAATTCTGACTTTGTTCCCGGTAGTTTTCCAGGGCGGTTTGAGCTTCACCGCGATGAATTGACCAAGAGGGAATCGGTTCCAAAAGGGCGATCGCCTGTTTTAACTGTTCCTGCGCTTCTTGGGGGCTGTTGGCAACTTTTGACGTTTTCAGCGTCTTAGCCGAATTCTCGCTCAACTGTTTGGCATTAGCTAGTGCAGTACATTCTCCGATGACGCAGGGGCGGCTCAGCAGGTAATAACCGCCTGCCAAAACTAGCGCCGCCATGCTGACGATTCCTGCAGCAGCCAGCATCGCCAACGGTGAATGCTTGGGTTTTTGAGTAACTGTTACCGCTGGCTCCATATCCAGCGGATTGAATGGATTGTCTCCAATATCTGCCGGGATTGCAGCTACCTTAAAGGCGATCGGATCGGAATTGCTGGAACTCTCAGAAAAATTGGGGAAATATTCTTCATCCCACGCATCTTTCTCATCCGTTTCTAACGGTATCTCCTTCTCTACATCCGCAGTCTGGGCAGCATTTTCTGCTAGTACCATCCCCGTTTCTGCTGCCGGGATATTCTCGGCTTTTTTGAACAACTGCACTGTTTTTGGTCTTGACAAAACAGGGTTGTGCATTGTAAAAGAATGGAAAGCATAAGGCTGTTTTTGCCCGGTGATTTTTAGGCAAAGTCCTATCTGTTGAATAGATTCCGGTTCTATTTCGAGAATTGCTGCTTCTAGCACGGCAAAAGTTGGTTTGGCTTTGAGAACTAAACTGCGCGGGTGTTCTCCCACAACCGTTAAAGATTCATCTCGAAAATCGCAACTGAGATAAAGCGGTAATTTTTTAAATCCGGCTGCTTGTAAGTGCTGCTGCAACTTTACTTCTAGAATTTGGGCTTTGCTTTGTCGCGCTGCTACTGTCATATTTTTCCTCTGTCTGATATCACCACTTGAAATTTTAGATTTTAGATTTTAGATTTGAGATTTTAGATTTCGGATTGCGAAATAGCGAAATTGTCGGTATTTCCGATTTGTTTGAACTTGTACCGACTCATTCAAATCTCAATTCTTAAATCTTAACTCTCAAATCTTAACTCTCAAATCTCAATTTGCAAGGTCTCTCCATAACTTTCGCTGTAATAAACTTGAGTCACCTCAAAACGCCCGCCGTATTGTTTCAAAGGTTCTGCTGCATAACCAAGCGGCAGCAAACAGCAAACATCTACTTCTTCGGGAATTTGAAAGGCTTCTTTCACCTTAGCGCCGACAAAACCTTCCATCGGACAACTGTCTACCCCAAAGCTTTTAGCTGCAATCATTAAGTGGGCTACTGCGAGCATTGTATGCCTGTTTGTCCAAGTTTCTAGGGACTCGAAGCAGGGACGGTTCTCGAACAATTGCGGGATTGCTTGTCGCATATAACCGGCTAAATTGTCATTCATTGCGCCTGCGGCTTTGCCCAATTCGATGACGGCTTCGGTGTTTTCGGGTTCACCGGCGCGCCGATCGCCACAACAGATTAATACTACTGGGGCTTCTACCACTTGGCGCTGATCGAAAGCGCAAGCTTTTAATTTTTCCTTGCTTGCTGGGTTTTGAAGTACGATAAACCGCCAAGGCTGCAAGTTGTAACCGGAGGGCGATCGCACTCCCAATCGCAAAATCTCTGCCAATATTGCTGGGGGAATCGGATCGGGTTTGAAGCTGCGCGCGGCCCGCCGGCTTTCGATCGCGGTTTTAACATTAATTGAAGGTTGGATTTCAATAGTCATGGGTTATTGGTTATTGGTTATTGGTAATCGGTAATTGGGCATTGGGCATTGGGCATTGGGCATTGGGCATTGGGCATTGGGCATTGGGCATTGGGCATTGGGGCATTGGGCATCGGGCATCGGGCATCGGGCATCGGGCATCGGAACCAACAAATAACTAATGACTAATGACTAATGACTAATGACTAATGACTAATAACTAATGACTAATGACTAATGACTAATGACTAATGACTAATGACTTATCCCAAGCCCAACTCGCGTTTGAGCAAATTAATCGACTTAGAGCCGATGTAATTTTCGCAGCATACCAGTTGAGGGGGACGAATAATATCTTCTCTGACGGCGTTAATGGCAGCTTTTACTGTAGCAAAACTCGGTTGGTCGCAGAGAATTGTTCTGGCCGATCGCACGATCGAGTTAATCTTGTACTCGTCTGACACCAAGGCCGTCATCACCAGCAAATCCTCTCCCCGGATGCTGTGGATGATGACTTCGGTCGATCGCAGCATTCCCGGACTCAGGCTGACGAGACCCAAATAACTGTCTTTCGGCAAACTCCCCACTAGCTGGATTTCCTGGCTGTAGTCGTAGATGTCTACGGGAATGACTCGCACCGAACGCGGTGCCGAAATCGATTCTGCTTCTCCGATAAAATACCGGCTGGTGATCACAGTTCCCGAAGAGATTTGATCCAGAAAAGTACCTAGCTGTTCCATCGGCACTAACTGTATGGGAATGCGGAGAGCTTGTTCGAGTTCTTTCGCCATCAGCTCGCCCACGCCGATGTCTTCTGTGGGGGCTGTGACGAGCACTCGGGCGCTGCACCTGAGCCGCCAGTCAATTTCGGCCAAAAATAATTCCCTCGCTTGGTTGAGCGTACAGCCCTCTCCCAGCAGTTGATCGATACTTTCTTGCACTATTTTGTTGGCAAGAGGATATTCTTCGAGGATCGGGGATTTGAGTTTGTTGCCGTGTTCGTTGCCTTGAGCGCGGACGTAAATACCCGATCCTGCTTGGGCTACTACGAGTCCCGTATTTTCGAGCTGTCGGTATACTTTGCTGATGGTGTTGCGGTGCAAACCCGTCTGCATGGCTAGTTGCCTGGTGCTGGGCAAGCGGTGCCCGGGCGGAAATTGTCGCGAGGCGATCGCAAACCTGATTTGATTGAATAGTTGGGTGGATGCTGGAATATCGCTATCTGTTTGAATATGAAACTGAACCATTATTAAAGGCTCCGAGGACTTCAACTTAGTATTTTTATAACGTCGAGTACCGCGCATAGAATTGCTCGGATATCTCTGTCTATAGCATAATCTGATTTTGTTCATCTGCTGCGGCCGTTCTGCCACAGGGCGATCGCAGCCGCTTTCTCGTTCCCCGTAGGGACACTCCACCGTGCCAATTGGTGTCAACTTAAGACTGAAACCTATAATAAATATCGCTTTTAGGCAAAGTCTAGATCCCCCTAAATCCCCCTTAATAAGGGGGACTTTGAGAAAATTTCTTGTTCCCCCCTTATTAAGGGGGGTTAGGGGGGATCTAAGCTTTGATATAAACAAGAGAGACTCAAGATTTGACGTTAAGTTGACACCAATGGACACGGCATTGCCGTGTCCCTACAATGGCTGTATCTCCCTTCGAGCTCTCACAGCGAACACTCCTAAAAAAACGCTTTTTATAAAATCGGGATGCTCCCTATTTACTCTCCGATTTCGTTCTCGCTTGCTGTTTTTCTACCATTCAGCAAATAAGTCCGCATTTCCCCTTTACCTTTAATCTCGATCTCGCCGCGATCTTCAAATTCATATTTATCCTGCAGCAAGTCATAAGTATAGTGGCTGACTTGAATGCGACCTGTTATGCCGTGAGATTCCATGCGGCTGGCTGTATTCACGGCATTTCCCCACAAATCGTAAATAAATTTTTTAGTCCCGATTACCCCCGCTACCACCGGGCCGCTATTAATCCCGATTCGGAGGTCAAATTTGGCGTCTAGCTTCACATTTAATTCCTTAATTGCTGCTAGCATATCCAGCGCCATTTCGGCGATCGCCTCTGCGTGGTCTGGACGTTCAATGGGAATACCGCCTGCTACCATGTAAGCGTCCCCGATCGTCTTGATTTTTTCTAACCCGTGCTTGTCACTCAGTTCGTCAAAAGCTGAGAAAATTTCATTCAGCAAGTATACTAATTTAGTGGCGGGCATGGTAGTAGAAATTTGGGTAAAATTCACCAAGTCTGCAAAAAGAATTGTTGCTTTTTCAAACTTGTCTGCAATCACCCCCGGTTGGTACTTCAACCTGTCGGCGATCGCTTCTGGCAAAATATTTAGCAGTAAACTTTCAGTTTTTTTCTGTTCTTTTCTGAGTGCAGATTCCATCTGCTTGCGCTTGGTGATGTCGTGAAAAAACACAGAAATACCGTCGTGACTCGGAAAAGCCCGGACTTCCAACCAGACTTTTAAGGGATGAGAATATTTTTCAAAACTCACTCCAACTTGTTTGGCTACAGCTTCATGACACTCTTCATAAAATACCGAATTTACTAACTCGGGAAACTCTTCCCAAAAAATTTTACCAAAAAGTTTTTCCGGCGATCGGTGCAAAAATTGCGATGCTTTGTAGTTGACGTAAGTAAATCGCCACTGGGGGTCGAGAGCAAAAAAAGCATCGCTCATTTCTTCTAAAAAATTGACAATTTGCTCGTCACTTGAACGGAGTTTTCCTTCAACTTGTTTCTGCCGAAACTTGGCGCGCTTTAATTTAGTCAGATTAATTCGCAACTCCATTTGGTTAATAATTTGCCGTCCTAAAGTCCGCAGCGCTTCTAGCTGTTCTGGCGTCAGATTGCGAGGAACTGTATCTATCGCGCACAAAGTGCCGATCGGGAAACCGTCAGCAGTTACTAGCGGGGCTCCAGCATAAAATCTAATATTGGGATCGGAAGTTACTAGCGGATTGCCGGCAAAGCGATCGTCTTCTAGAGCATTCGGTACAACTAGCAATTCGTTGGGATTTAAAATAGCGTGGGCGCAAAAAGCTAACTCTCTCGGAGTTTCTAGCGCTTCCAGACCGACTTTTGATTTAAACCACTGTCGGTTAGAATCTATTAAGCTGACTAAAGCAATAGGAGTGCCGCAAATATAGGATGCTAAAGCTGTTAGGTCATCAAAAGCTGCTTCGGCATCTGTATCGAGAATGTTGTAGCGGTAGAGTGCTTCTAGCCTCTCTGCTTCGTTGCTGGGCAAAGGTGCAGCTTGCATCGGCGGCGAGGATACAGGTTTCCGAAAAATCCGCGCAAGTCTCTGTGCTGCGAATTTTTGGACTTGCGCGGCCAGTTTTTCAACGAGCATCAAAAGACCTATTTGCCAAGCTTTATTCATGTTTCTTTATCTTTTTTCACACCAGATCGAACTGAGGGCGATCGATCGAATTCGATCGATACTTACGTATTTACCGCAACTAACTCCTCAATCTCCAGAGCTTTTGTTGGCAATTTCCCTGTCAATACTTCTCTACCCTGTTCGCTGACAAGTATATCATCTTCTATGCGTATTCCCCGCACATCTGCGAATTTTTCCAACTTTTCCCACTTTACAAAATCTTTATATTTCGCGCGATTTTCCGAGTTATTTAAGATTGCCGGAACTTGATAAAACCCCGGTTCGATCGATACCAGCATTCCCGGACGCAAAACTCGATTCAGCCGCAAAAATCCCAACCCAAACCGACTGCTTCTAACTCTCCCTTCTTCATAACCCGCCAAATCTCCTAAATCTTCCATATCGTGAACATCTAAACCGATTAAATGTCCGATACCGTGCACAAAAAACAGCGCGTGAGCGTCCATTTCTACCAAATCTTCAACATTCCCCCGCAAAATGCCCAAATCAACCAATCCTTCCGCCATAATTCGAGCAGCTAACAGGTGAATGTCTTGATATTCCACGCCCGGACTAATTTTATCGATACAAGCATCGTGCGCTGCCAAAACCACATCATAAATTGCTTTTTGAGTCGGCGAGAATTTGCCAGAAACCGGCCAAGTGCGAGTCACATCAGCCGCCCATCCCGTTGAGGTTTCCGCACCGACATCTGCTAACAGCAAATCTCCTGCTTGTAGGGGATTGTGATAATGTTCGCTGTGCAGAACTTCTCCACGTACTGTCACGATACTGGGATAGGCATAGGTCATATTTTCCGAGATGATGACACTTTCCATTGCAGCGCGCACCCCTGCTTCAATTTGAGCATTTCCAGTTGCCGCCATTCCCGCTTTGTGAGCTTCTACGGTGACAGCCGCAGCTTGACGCAATTCGGCCAAACTGGCTGCATCGTGGCTCAGGCGCAGAGATACGATCGCCTGAGTTAATTCTAGGTCGATTCCGGTTGGCGAGTTGGGCGGTGCCAGAGGGCGATGGCGTCCCGCCCCGCAAGCTACGAGAATTTGAGACTGTTGCAACTGAGTCCAAGAATCCTGAACGGCGATCGTTGCTGCATTTGTAGATCGCGATTTCAATTCGGCCATTGGAAAAGCAGCATCAGCCCCAATTAGTTCGGCAATTTCTGCTCTTTTCGGCATTTCTCCGTGCCAAAGCGTGCTGCTAGCAGGTGCGTCATCTAAAAACAGTTCTAATTTGCCCGATTCTAAGCGAATGGCAGCATTTTCTAAGGGCAAACCAGCAAAATATAGAAAGTGACTGCTGGCGCGAAAAGGATAAGGAAGTGCCGGATAATTGCGAGGAATGCTGCGCCCCGACCATAAAATTACCGGAAAATTAATTAAATTGGCCAGTTTTTGCCGCCGTTGGTGTAGAGTATTAGTTAACAAATCATCACCTGCTGTAATTCTCATAGGTAAAAACCGATTATTTTGAGTTGGGTTTGCAATAAAGCGGAAGTCGTTTGATTCTCGGCATTAAAGCACTAAAGTCCTGACTGCCAACTTGGCAGCCATTTTTGGAAAAAGTCTCATCTTGCTCTGATTTTTTGCTATCATTTTTAGGGCGGTCTTTTTAATCGTATTTGCCGTCATCGCCGGCATGATTTTGTTAAGCAGGAACCCTGCCGACTGCGAGGACAAAAAGGCTGAAAGTCCTACTTGGCAGCCAATTAGCAGAAATGTCACCATACCTGCAATTAGCGAAATTTGTTGGTCGGGTTTTTGTTGATTTTGTAACATAAGCGATCGCCTGTATTGACGGTTTGATATTTGAGACTTTAAAGTATAAGTAAAATTCACTGAAAAAACATGAAAATTTCTCCCAAAGCTCATCAAACTTCCGTACAAGTACGCGACTGGCCGATCGCACACTTACCGGGATTGAGCAAAGAAAACCAATCTCAACTGGAAGGATGCGGCGTCACAACAACCGGAAAACTAATTCGCATGACGAAAACGCAGGCTGCGAAAGCATTGCTAGCGCATCAATTACAGGTTAACATTCAATACGTTAATAAATGGGTAGCGATGGCAAATTTGGCTCGAATTCCGAGTGTAGGCTGTCAGTATTGCGGGCTGTTACTGCACGCCGGCGTTGCTTCTCCGGCTCAATTGGCTCAAATGCCCGTGGAGAGATTGCACCAACAAATTTTAAGGCTGCACGTAGCGACAATGCAGCGCAATGACTTGACTCCTTCAGTCGATCGCGTGCAAAAATGGGTTCAACAAGCTAGATTAGTCATTAGTCATTAGTCATTAGTCATTAGTCATTAGTCAGTGGTCGTTAGTTATTGGTTATTAGTTATTGGTTATTAGTTGTCAGTTGTCAGTTGTTATTAGCCAACAGTCAACAGTCAACAGTCAACAGTCAACAGTCAACAGTCATTATTATGTCAATTCAAGTTTACGGAATCCCGAACTGCGGCACCTGCAAAAAAGCTTTTCAGTGGCTCCAAGATAGCGACATTAATTACGAGTTCATTAACACAAAAGAACAGCCGCCAACTCGCGAAAAAATTCAAAGCTGGGTAACTGCTTTGGGTTTTCAACCCATGCGAAATACTTCCGGTCAATCTTACCGCGCTTTGGGCGACGACAAGAAAAATTGGACTAGCGAACAGTGGGTGGAGGCTTTTGCTAAGGATGCGATGCTGCTGAAACGTCCTCTTTTCGTTAAAGATGGAACGGCTGTTTTAGTAGGTTTCAAAGAAGACGCAATTCGAGAAAAATTGGGGCTTTCAACGGGTTGAGTTCAGCCTGTTGTTCGCCGCAAAAACTTAAGTTCGCCCATATCATCCGTGAAACCCCAACGCTCGTAAAACGGTATCATGTTCGGCAAACAACTAAGAGAAAAACTCTCGACAGCTTGCAGTTCGGGATGACTTAAAACTGCATCCATCAACTTCGCACCCAGTCCCATTTTTCTGTGTGTCGGCTTGATAATGAGATCGAAAATCATGGCTCTGTATACGAAATCGGTGATGACGCGGGTAATGCCAATTAGTCGATCGCTCTCATCGACCAAACCAATGATAACATCAGTAGAAGCCAGCATTTTGACAACATCCTCCCGCGTCCGCTTGTCGCTCCAAAACTCGTTTTTGTATAAATCCATTAAGTCAGAAATCTGGCTGTCAGTCAAAGTTTCGACAATTCGGTACTTATCCATATCTTCCCTCCTAAAAATTAGAAGACTAAAGTCATCACCACCAACCCAATTATAGCGTTTCCTACAGTCATGAGGTACAGTAGCAACAATGAGCAAACCAGTTATGAATATCTTTTTTAGTAACTTGTAGCATAGCATCTGTAATTGCATCAATTAAGTCTAAATAATTTCTGGTTTTAAGTTTTCTGGTATATAGATTTCACTTGTGACCAAAAATTTTCTATGGGGAAAACTCGGGAGAGTAAGGAGATAAATAAATTAACTTTGCTCCTGCCTCTTCGATAAATTCTTTCACCATTTCTCCGCAATTAATTTTAGCATTATCCATAACTACACAAGCACCTTTCCAAAGTTTAGGGACTAATTCTCTCAGGATAAATGCTTCAAATGTTATTCTATTTACTGCACATAAATATTTCTTGAATCCACTACTTCGGCGCACGACAAAGCAGATATCAAAGAAATATTTGTTCCTCTTTTTAGTGGTTTTTCTCCTCTCGCTCTTTGACCTTTTAATGCTCTGACCTATAGTCGTACCATTGCTAGATTAACTCCTGATTCATCTATAAAAATCAGGTCTTGTGCCCTGACATCCCTGATTTTATCCCAAAATTCCACTCGGGCTTTTTGACCTCGTTCGCTTCTTTTCTCTGCCGCTAGTGAGTGTTTTTTTTTAAATGTATAATTAAGTTAATTGCTAATTATTCCCATACTCGATAAGCTGTTCGGCATTTAAAGGAGGATAGTAGGGTGCCGGGCGTAGAGAAGCGTTTCCCATGTATAGTAAGTGTTCTAGCTGACGCACCTTACCTAGCTCGTTAATGGTTTAAATGCTCCACAGCTTATACTTACTTTTATTCCGGTTTTTGACTCAAGCAATTCAGTTAACTCTTTTAAAGTTGCATCATTATTCTCTTCTATTATTTCCACTAAAGTCACTAATTGTTCGCCCTATTAATTTTGTGGGTGGACTTCCTCCTCGAGCATTCTTGACTGATATCTCCTGTCTCTTCAAATCTTTTTAGTAATTTTTGAACAAAGCTCTTGGCTACCTTAAAACCTTCTGCTAGTTTTCTTATTGAAATATTTTCTTGTTGTCTCAATTCTATGATTTTTTTCTCAAGTCTATTGAATAGGGTTGCATTGATGATTTTGCTCTAAATAATTTTACTTTACTAAGTGTACCTCATAGCTATGAAAAACGCTATATCAGCGGTTGTCGGAAATAGAAAAACAGGCTATTTTGCAACTTAGTAATGAAATTGAACCTGTTTCGTTTCCCCAATTTATGACAAAATATCAAGGTTCGCAGCGCGAATTATGTCAAGCAATTCAATCTTTAGCAAGACGGGGAAAGATCGAAAAATTGAGCTGTGAATCTGAAATAGTTTTCACGATTCCACCTGTGTTAAAACAGTATGTTAAAATGGTTGGAGAATAGTCCTAAATATATAGCTAATTGTTACAAAGGCAGATACAACACAACTCCTTTCCACTCCGATTGTTCGCTACAGTTAACCAGCACCAGAAGTTCATCAATAGCCTGTCTAACTGGCATTCGATCGTTAATTACAAACAAACCTGACATTTGTTCCTTATCCCTCAACTGTTCGTAAGCCAAATCGGGCATAGTTGCTCGGTCATGGCTTAACACAATGCGATCGTTCTGGGCCGCCCAGTTGAGAATTGTTGGATCGTCAGCTTCTCGCAAACCAACATCCTGAACGCGCAGCAAGTCAAGGTCAGGCTGACGCAAGAAAAGCCCTCGAACAATATCGCCATTAAAATTTTCATCGCTCAACAGCCGCAGCATAGTTAACCCTCAAGATTGTTTTTGGGCTAACAAACGCGATCGAATAACGCCCAGATCGGGTTGAATAGTAAACAAACGCTGACGGACGGAATCTGCTAACTGCTCGCGATAACTCAGATAAGCTTCTACTGTTTCTTGGTGTCGGAGATAATAGCCGATCGCACTATAGACATCAGACAATGACAGAGTTGAATAACGCTGTACAATAGATTCCGGCGACGCACCATCCTGAAAAGCTCTAATCACCAATTCCAGCAAAACTCTTGAGTTTCCCACCCGAATAGCTCCGGTTGCATCTTCTCGAAAAGGAGGCGCTTCAACTTCCAAAACAAGATTCATCTATGAATATCCCCTCAAATTACCATCATATTTTTTCGCTCCCTTCTTAAGATTATAGCAACTGCCAAAGCGGTTATGCCCCCGGCGCAGGACATCCTCGATCGATTTTTGGTTACACAAAGCAGCGAGCGTATTTACAAAGACCCTTGCGTCGCCATGATTTGAGTCGATCGCACCCACAAAAAAAACGCCCAACTTCAAAAAGTCAGGCGTTTCTCAATCTCTCAAAACCAGGAAAAATTAATTCCGGCTAGACAACAAATTCGATTCTAGTTTTGCAGCCACAACAGGTTGCACCTGACTCAATGCCGACTGCAATATGGGAGTTTTGGTAACAGCATCATTAGCCAAATTAAACAAAGGGTTAGACAAAATCCCTGCCAAGGTTGTCGCAACCAAGGTGAGTACAACGCTGACCTGCAAAGGCCGCATTCCCTGAAGGTTCCAGCGAACTTCGGGATAAGTTTTCACCGCATTTGACATTTCTTGAGGTTCCTTCACTACCATCATTTTGACGACGCGGATGTAGTAGTAAATCGAAACCACGCTGGTAATTAATCCCAGAATAACTAAGCCGTAAAGTCCAGCTTGCCAGCCGGCCCAGAACAGATAGATTTTGCCGAAAAATCCAGCCAGCGGCGGAATTCCGCCGAGAGAAAGCAGGCAAATACTCAACGCTAAAGTTAGCAGCGGGTCTTTTTGATACAAACCCGAGTATTCGCTAATTTGGTCGGTTCCAGTCCGCAGCGAGAACAGGATGATGCAGGCGAAAGCGCCCAAGTTCATAAACAGATAAACCAACAGATAAAATATCATGCTGGAGTAACCGGCTTCTGTTCCTGCAACCAAACCAATCATTACAAAACCGGCTTGCCCGATCGACGAATAAGCCAAAAGCCGCTTCATGCTAGTCTGGGCCAGGGCAACCACATTGCCCAACACCATGCTGAGAATAGCTAAGGCCGTGAATACGAAGTGCCACTGTTCGGTAAGTGCGGGGAAAGCAGTTGTTAACAAGCGGATTGCTAGGGCAAAACCCGCTGCTTTGGAACCGACAGAAAGAAAGGCAACCACGGGTGTAGGAGAACCTTCGTAAACGTCAGGAGTCCACTGGTGGAAGGGAACCGCAGAGATTTTGAAGGCGATTCCGGCGATCGCAAAAACCAAAGCAATCACCAAACCGAGAGATTGACCTTCATTCACAGTAGAAAGGTTAGCCGCGATCGCACTCAGTTTAGTTTCGCCGCCAGACAACCCGTACAACAGCGAAATACCGTAGAGAAACACCGCCGAAGAAGATGCACCAATTAACAAATATTTCAAAGCAGCTTCATTGGAACGCGGGTCGCGTTTTGTGTAACCCGTCAGCAAATAAGACGAGATACTCAGAGTTTCCAACGAAATAAAAATCATCACCAATTCATCAGCGCCGCTGAGGAACATTCCGCCCAAAGTAGCGCTGAGCAAAATGCCGATAAATTCCGCTAAAGCAGTACCAGTTTGCAGTACGTAGCGGACGGAGATCAAAATAGTGACAGCCGCAGTCAAAGCGATAATTCCGCGAAATACTAAACTCAAGGCATCGCTGTTAAAACCGCCCAGAAACGAGATGGTATCCGTGTTATCCCACTGCAAACACAAGGCAGCGACGGCGGCCAGCAAACCCGCAACGGCAGCGTAGGGAGTCCAACCCGAGGAACTGCGGCCTACGATTAAATCGCCGACGAGAACAACCAAGAGGGTGATGATGACAATTCCCTCCGGTAAGATAGTTCCAGCATTTAGCTGGGCGGCAAGAGTAGCAAAATCCATATTTTCACGCAGGTTGGGTAGTACAAGCCGCAAAGGCTGTAATGGGCAGCGAACTCGTAAAAATTCTTTACCAAACACAGATTGTAGCTGATTACAGCTTCGCGCTCCCAATTTTGCGGGTGTTTGTGGCGCGGGAGTTGATACTCGGTAGCGGTTTTGCGTACATTTGCGCGCATTGTAGAGATTGCAAACCGAAAGCATCCAGGATACCCGCCACGTGATTCATCCGTCCAGAAATAAAAAACCTGTATCCGATAAAGGAGCCCCCGACTCGATCCGTGGGGTCAGTCGATTTGAGATTTTAGATTTGAGATTTTAGATTTACCCCACAGATGCAATCTGGGAGCTTGAACCTTGGTCTAAAATTTTGATCTTTCCACGACTTAAGTACGTGGCAGCGTATCCGTTTTTGGGCTGGGTCAATCCTTCAATTCTTTAATCTAAAATCTAAAATCTAAAATCGCGCAATCGATTGACTGATGTCACCTGCGACTCTCGTCGCGATCGACCATAACTGCCACAATGTAGAAAGTTAAACCAGTAATTCGGCATGACTTACTCGCTAAGTGCCTACAAACAACTTATTCTCAATGACTTCAACAACCGTCCCGGCTGCGAAAATGAATTTCACAAACAAGCTGCAACTCGGTTAGTAGAATTGGCAAAAGTGCGATCGGGCGAGCAAGTTCTAGATATAGCCACCGCAACAGGTTTAGCGGCGATTGCGGAGGATGCACTTAGGTCGATCGGGCTCGAGAAAATATGAGTCGCCTTTTCTACACCAGGAATGCTCTAGATAGTATGTCTAAACTACTCAATTACATCTGTATATTTATTATTCTCGGCTGGCTGCTGTTTGCTTGTCATTCCCCGGAATCTCTAAAAGTAAAACGTCCTCCCCTGAAAGTATCTTGTGTTCCTTTTGTTGGCTATATACCTGCCATCATTGCTCGAGAGAAAGGATTCTTCAAAGCGCAAGGGATAGACGTGGAACTTAGTTATGCAGACTACTCAAAATTGCAACAAGCGGATTTCATTGCAGGGAAGTATGATGGGATCGGATTGGCCTTGGGCAATTTGATTATCTTGAGTGCCACAAATCCTGATATCCAAGCTGTGATGGTTGTGGATGAATCGACAGGTGCAGATGTGGTAGTCGCGCAATCAGAGATTAAAACAATTTTTAACTTGAAAGGAAAAAAGCTTGGTGCAAATCTAGGCAGCTTTAGCGAAGTCTTCGTTACTGAGATGTTGAAAACCTCTAAGCTGACGAGCGATGATGTTAGGCTGGTTAAAGTCGATGCTTTAGAAGTTCCCCAGCGCTTACAAAACAATGCTATCCAAGCAGGACACACTTGGGAACCGTATCTTTCTGAAGCATTAAAATTAGGGGCAAAAATTTTGTTTACAAGCAAACAAACCCCAGGCTTAATTTTAGATGTGGTCGCGTTTCGGGGTGAGGTCATACGCGATCGCCCCGAAGATATTCGCGCCTTTGTGCGAGGCTGGCTTCAAGCCTTGTCTTATTGGGAAGCAAATATTCCCGAAGGAAACGCGATCGCGAGCAAAGCGTTGAATATTCCCAGCAATACACTCTCTTTCGAGGGAATAGACCTCACTGACTTTGCAGAAAATCAAAAGTTCTTTCAATCAAATAGTCCTAATTATATCTACAAAACCGCCAAGAAATATGCAGACTTTTTTATTCGCGCTGGCAATGTGACGCGCCTTCCCAATCTAGAAACCTTGTTCAATTCTTCTTTCTTAACCCCCCCTCCTAGTCTGAAACCATGAAGCGCTATTTTTTCAAAAGCATTCGTACAAAGTTAATCGTGTCGTTTCTAGTCGTTGCTCTGATTCCGTTGCTGCTGTTAGCATTTATCGACAAGCAGACAACTGAAAAGGCATTGACCGACAACGCACGACAAGCCCTATCTGCGGCGGCTCACGAAACCGCTAACAGAATAGATGCGTTTATCGATGAGAATCTCAATGCCGTGCGCGTAGAAGGGATTTTACCAGGTTTGGCCGCCTATCTAAGCCTACCTCCAGAACGGCAAAATGGTAGTCCCCAAGAGATATTAGCGACTGAAACCTTAACCCGGCTCAGTCGCAAAGATATGCTTAATATTATCTCCTATGCCTTGCTCAACTTAAAGGGACAGAATGTACTCGATACGAATACACGGGATGTTGGACGAGATGAATCCGGTCAAGATTACTTCCAAGAACCGCTCAAAACTCAACTATCTTTTGTTTCTAGTATTAGGCAATCGCCGACAATTCCCAACCTCGTTACGCTCTTCTTTAGCAGTCCTGTTCGCGCTGCGAATGGAAATATATTGGGTGTATTGCGGGTGACATACAATGCCACATCTGTCCAGCAGTTGGTGACTCGACAAACTGAACGCGCAGGTGCGAAATCGTTAGCAGTTCTTTTAGATGAAAACTATATCCATCTGGCACATAGCACTACACCTCAACTCCTTTTCAAATCGATTGTACCTTTGTCACCCAATGTTGTAGCGAAACTGCAACGCGAAGGGCGTTTGCCTAAGACTCTAACTAAAGAACTTGCAATCAATTTGCCCGACCTCAAGCAAGCATTAGACACTAAACAGCCTTATCTAACCACACGATTGGCAGCTACGGGTAATAATGAGTTGAGCCTCTTAGCGATCGCCCGCCTGCAATATAAACCTTGGTCAGTCCTCTTCGCACAGCCCATTGGCGTTGCCCTAGCACCTGTAGAAAAACAAATACGCGATGCACTTATTTTATTAGCAATCATCGCCACAATTGTAACTATCATCGCCTTTGCGATCGCACAACTATTAACAAAGCCTCTGATTTACCTCACCCAAGCGGTTGCCCAGTTTACGGCCGGTCACTTAGACATCCGTGTGAAGATGCGATCGCAAGACGAAATCGGTCTGCTGGCACGATCCTTCAACAGCATGGCGGGGCAACTCCAAGAATCCTTTGAAACCCTCGAAGCCAAAGTTAAAGAACGAACAGCAGAACTAGCTAATGCTAATCAAGAAATCATTGCCCTCAATGCAAAACTCAAAGAAGACAACCTCCGTTTAGGTGCAGAATTGAATGTGGCGCGTCATATCCAGCAAATGATTTTGCCCAACCCTGATGAACTGGAAATTGACGGATTAGATATCGCCGCATACATGGAATCCGCCGATGAAGTAGGAGGTGATTATTACGACGTGCTACAGATAGATGGTATTGTCACACTGGCTATCGGTGATGTCACCGGACACGGTTTGGAAAGCGGTATTCTGATGCTGATGGCGCAAACCTCAGTTCGCACCCTGCAAGAGATTCGCGAACTAGACCCCGTTCGATTCCTGGATGTACTCAACCGTACCCTCTACAAAAACGTGCAGCGCATGAATTCTGAGAAAAGTCTGACGCTGGCGATTTTGAACTATTCCGAAGGACGGATCGGCATCAGCGGTCAGCATGAAGAAACGCTAGTGGTGCGAAAAAATGGAAAAGTTGAGCGCATCGACACGATGGATTTAGGCTTCCCGATCGCTTTAGATGATGATATCGCAAACTTCATCAGTCACATCCTGATTGAGCTAGAACCTGGGGATGGCGTGGTGCTTTATACTGATGGCATTCCAGAAGCCTATAACATCGGCAAAAAGCAGTATGGACTGAAGCAACTGTGTGAAGTGATCGGTCAAAATTGGCACAAGTCTGCAGCAGAAGTTAAGGATGCGGTAATTGTAGATGTGCGGCAACATATCGGTCAACAGAAAGTGTTTGATGATATTACGTTGCTAGTCTTTAAGCGGCAGGCTGACGTTACTGAAAAAGGAAATTTAGTGAATGATATCATTTCCAAAAAACGATGCTATAATCATGCTGAGAGTTTGAGGAATATTTTATGAAAGTAAACTACCCAGAAAGAATAGATTTAACAGCAGAAGAGTTAAAAATAATTCTGTCGCAGCATCGAACTCTACCTAATAAACAAAAAATTCAGGCACTTTATTGGTTAAAAACTGGAGCGAGTCAAAGCCTTACAGATGTAGCTGAACGTTTAGGCGTACATAGAATTACTGTACATAGATGGTTAAAACAATATAGTGCGGGCGGTCTGCAAGAACTGTTAAAAATACGGCAAGCAACTGGTAGACCCCGAGTAATTCCCTCAGCGGTAATAGCCGGACTTTCACAAAAATTAAGTGAAGAATCCTGTGATTTTAAGACTTATAAAGAAATTGGTCAATGGGTAGAAGATAACTATCAAATATCAGTAAAATATCAAACATTACACAAGCAATTACACTATCGTATGAAAGCAAAATTAAAGGTATCAAAGCGTTTGAGAAAAAAAGATCGCTAACCTAATCCGCATTTAAATAAATTGCACGGTCAAATGAATTTTCACTCTGGTGGGGAGTAGGGGTTGGGCAGGATATCCCGCCCTCAACATACAATTTAAATGCAGTACAGCTTAGGCAGGCATCGAGTAAAAAACTAAAAAATTTTCTCAAAGTAGCTTGCTGGTTAGAGTCTCCTAAGCTGTCGCGCATTTAAATTGCACATACTCGGCGGGCGGGACACCCCACTCATTGTTTGATTGTTTTTTGACAGACAATTTAAAGGCCGCAACAGCTTATGACTGCTACAGCTTATAGAACTCCTTGTTAGCTGTCGGCTTTAGATTACCAACTGATAATAAGCGGCAATTCCGGTCGAAAATCTACCTGTTGTCCCTGCACTTCTCCATCAAAACCAAGCTCCACAAAATACTCGGTTCCTATCCGTAACTTTACCTGATTTGTGTCAAGCACTGCTTGCATTTCAGGTGACGGATTATGGGCAGCAGGACTGACTAATTCTACACGAGTAATTTCGCGTAAACCAACACCATGCTCCAAAGGCTGTGACTTATCAGCAGAGTATCGATCGGGACGTTTACCAAAGGGAATTTGGAAAAGCATCGGTTCTGTCAACACATCACTATTTGTAGCCACCGCTATACTGATTTTTTCAGGTAAATAAGGTGCACGATATGCCCAACTAGAAAATGCAATTGTGTCATCAGAATCTTTGGCTGAACGCAAACAGATGCCAAACGGACACGCACCATTATTCCGATTGGTCGATCGCTCCCAAAGACGAGTCTGATGAATTAGCTCAGACTGCGCCTCTTCTGGATCGTGAATCCATAACAATTCCAACATTGCGTTATGGAAAAAGAAACAGCGATTGGCTGTACCTTGTCCGCGATGTGTTCTAGAGGAGCCCTCGACTAAACCGAAGGATGATAAACGATTAGCTTCCGAAGCACCAATATCAGTAAGGATGAAAAGATGGTCGAATTCAAATGTCATAGCATTGTTCAGAGAATCGATCGATCGCTCAAGTAATTTTAACCCTCTGCGATTGCTTTGATTGCGATCGCAACGCTTACGCTGCACAGCGTACTGTACCAAAGTCCCAAACCTCTACTGAGTAAATATTCCCCAATCGAAAATCGAAAATCGAAAATCGAAAATCGATAGTCCCAAACCTCTACTGAGTAAATATTCCCCAATCGAAAATCTAAAATCTAAAATCTAAAATCGATAGTCCCAAACCTCTACTGAGTAAATCTTTCCCAATCTAAAATCTAAAATCTAAAATCTAAAATCGCGCAATCGATAGTCCCAAACCTCTACTGAGTAAATATTCCCCAATCGAAAATCGAAAATCGAAAATCGAAAATCGATAGTCCCAAAC
>NZ_JAUBRJ010000033.1:0-21733 GCF_036701805.1 Microcoleus sp. N3A4 | reverse complement strand
CTCTACTGAGTAAATCTTTCCCAATCTAAAATCTAAAATCTAAAATCTAAAATCTAAAATCTAAAATCGATCGCCCCAAGCTTCAAGTTACAACCAGATTGAGGAACCATCCGCCCGCATCCAGCAGTCTCAGCATCCAGTTACCGACAATTCTGCTAAAGTCAGGTCATCATCCGGTGCATCTTGTAGAGACGCGATTCGCAGCCTCTGCCCCGAAAGCAGTAAAATCCCATCAGTTTGTCACCTGCAACCCGATCGGCAGTAACTTAAAAATTAAGGTAGTTTGAAAATAATCGCCCAAAGTTGAAAGAAGCCTTGACATCTGACCTACACTCTCTAACTTAGACCCTCTAGCTGCGCTGCCATCCATATTTAAAAGATGCCATGTCAACCTTAGTCATCGTCGAATCTCCGACCAAAGCCCGCACCATTCGCAACTTCCTGCCCTCCACCTACCGCGTAGAGGCATCGATGGGTCACGTGCGCGACCTCCCATCCTCTGCCGAAGAAATACCAGAAGCCGTTAAAGGAGAAAAATGGGCGCAACTCGGCGTAAACGTGGAGGCAGACTTTGAACCCCTCTACGTCATCCCGAAAGATAAAAAGAAAATTGTTAAAGAACTCAAAGACGCCCTCAAAGACGCCACAGAACTGATTCTAGCCACGGACGAAGACCGGGAAGGCGAAAGCATTTCCTGGCATTTGCTGCAAATCCTCAAACCCAAAGTTCCCATCAAGCGGATGGTGTTCCACGAAATCACCCGCGAAGCCATCCGCGATGCTTTGACTCACTGTCGCGATATCGACAATCGAGTCGTACAAGCCCAAGAAACTCGCCGGATTCTCGACAGACTCGTCGGTTACACCCTCTCTCCGCTACTGTGGAAAAAAATCGCTTGGGGTTTGTCCGCAGGCCGAGTCCAGTCAGTCGCAGTCAGGCTTTTGGTACGCCGGGAACGGGAACGCCGCGCCTTCCGCCAAGGTAGCTACTGGGATTTGAAAGCCCTTTTGGAAAAGGGCAAGATTTCCTTTGACGCCAAACTCGTGACAGTCGGCAATGTGAAAGTTGCAAACGGCAGCGATTTTGATGAAAATACCGGGCAAATTATCTCCGGCCGCCGCGTACTTTTGCTGAACGAAGAACAGGCGCGGGCTTTACTCTCGCGCATTCAAAACAAACCCTGGACTGTCGGCAATATTGAAGAACGGCCAGTCACCCGCAAACCGTCGCCGCCGTTTACGACCTCGACTTTGCAGCAGGAAGCTAACCGCAAGCTCAGGCTGGGTGCGCGGGAAACTATGCGAATTGCCCAAAGTCTCTACGAACGCGGTTTTATCACCTATATGCGGACGGATTCGGTGCATTTGTCCGAACAGGCGATCGCCGCCGCCCGGAGTTGCGTGCAAGAACTTTACGGCAGCGAATACCTCAGCCCCCAACCGCGCAAATACACGACGAAAAGCAAAGGCGCGCAGGAAGCCCACGAAGCTATCCGTCCCGCCGGCAGCACTTTTCGGACTCCGCAGCAAACCGGATTGGATGGGATTGATTTCCGCCTCTACGATTTGATTTGGAAGCGGACTGTGGCTTCTCAAATGGCCGATTCCCGCCAAACTCACGTCACGGTATTAACTCAGGTAGAAGATGCCGGTTTCCGTTCCAGCGGCAAACGCATTGATTTTCCCGGCTTTTTGCGCGCCTACGTGGAAGGTTCCGACGATCCGAATGCGGCGTTGGAAGACCAAGAGGTGATTTTGCCGGCGCTGAAGGTGGGCGATAAACCTAATTGTAAGGATTTAGAGGCGATCGGGCACGAAACTCAACCTCCCGCCCGCTACACGGAAGCTTCTCTGGTCAAAATGCTCGAAAGCGAAGGTGTGGGGCGTCCGAGTACCTATGCGAGTATTATCGGTACAATTGTCGATCGGGGATACGCGAAATTAATAGCTAACGCGCTAATTCCGACATTCACCGCTTTCGCCGTCACGACTTTATTGGAAACACATTTTCCCGATTTAGTAGACACGGGTTTTACTTCCCGAATGGAACAAACCCTCGATGAAATTGCCACCGGCGAGGCGAAATGGCTGCCGTATTTGCAAAAGTTTTATACAGGGGAAACCGGACTCGCAACCCAAGTCAAAGAACAGGAAAGTCAGATTGACGCGAAAGTTGCCCGAACTGTGGTTTTGGAGAATATTTCTGCTAAAGTCTGCATCGGCAAATTTGGCGCATACCTGGAATCTGAAAGCGAAGAAGGCCTGGTAAAAGCATCGATTCCCCAAGATTTGACGCCGGCAGATTTAGACCCGGAACAAGTGGAGTTTCTGTTAAAGCAAAAAACGGAAGGCCCCGAAAAATTGGGTCTTCACCCGGAAACCGGGGAACCGATTTTTGTGCTGATTGGCAGTTATGGGCCATACGTTCAGTTAGGCGAAGTTTCGGAAACGAACAAGAAACCGAAGCGGGCTTCTTTACCGAAGGGAACGGATAAGGATAGCGTGACGCTGGATATGGCGGTGAGTTTGTTGACTTTACCTCGCTTGTTGGGCACTCACCCGGAGACGGGGGCGAAGGTGCAAGCTAATTTGGGGATGTACGGGCCTTATGTGGTGCACGACCAGGGTAAGGTGGGGAAAGATTATCGATCGATCAAACCGCCGGATGATGTTTTGACGATCGAGCTCGATCGGGCTTTAGAGTTATTATCGCAGCCGAAAGCCGCCCGCGGCCGCAGCAAAGCCACCACACCTTTGAAGGAATTGGGCGCGCATCCAGAGTCGGGAGAACCCATCAATGTTTACGATGGCCGCTACGGCCCCTATGTGAAACACGGCGATATCAATGCTTCTTTGTCCAAGGATGAATCTGTGGAGAATTTCACCTTACAAAGAGCACTGGAATTGTTAGCAACCAAGGAAGCAGCGGGAGGCGGTAAATCTAGCAGCAAGTCGAAGAAGTCTACTAAGACTGCGGCGGCGAAGTCGGAAACTGCAACTGAGAAGACTGCGGCGAAGAAAACCACTGCTAAAAAGACGACGACTGGGGCGAAGAAAACCACTGCTAAAAAGACGGCGACTGCGACGGCGACTAAGAAGAAGACAACTTGAATTTAGTTTAGTTTTCACTCATCGAAAAACCCGGACGGTGTAGGGGCGGTGCCCCCGTGCTCGCCCGGTTTTTTTGTTGGTAAAATACTGCACAAATTTAGGTTTGTAGTAAGGACTTCAGTCCTTAAAATTGGGTTAGAGTGTCCTAGGGCATTACGACCCACCGAGCTGGAAATTTTGGATAATTTTCTTAAGTAGAACTTGACAGTATACAAAATATGCGATACTTTCGGATGATCTGAGGTGTTGAGTCCGCATTTGCGGGTTAACGCTTAATTAGCTTGCTCTGCTTAAGTGTATGGAAGCCACTTTGAAATTGTTGGGTGGAAACTTAGTTTTTTTGGGTACAAGACTCCAGCCAGAAGGCTCCAAGTTATACTTATGGTTAGAGGCGAAATAATTCTTCGCTTTCAGGGTTCTGTTTGGGATGACCAGCGATCGCGACATTTACAAAAAGGCTTGATGCAATGGTTCAGAAAATTGCCCTATTCAACCACAAGGGCGGGGTTAGTAAGACCACAACTACGTTTAATCTAGGCTGGATGCTTGCTGAGAAAGGAAAAAGAGTGATTCTTGTGGATACCGATCCACAATGTAACCTCACTGGCATCGCTCTGGGAGAAGCAACTGAGGATGATGAGGCAAGAATTCAAGAAATCTACAATACCACCTCAAACATAAAGACAGGACTCGCTCCCGCTTTTGAGTCACAACCAAAAGCAATTGAAGCTGTGGATTGTATCCCAATACAACGTCGGGATGATTTATTCCTTCTACCTGGTAATGTTGGTTTGGCTGAGTATGAAGTGACACTAGGTATTGCTCAAGAATTAAGTGGCTCAATTCAAACTCTGAAGAATTTACCAGGTTCTATCAATGATTTGCTTGAAAAGACAGCGACTAAGTTTAATGCAGATTATATGCTGATTGATATGAGTCCAAGCTTAGGTTCAATTAATCAGAATCTGCTGATGATCAGTGACTTTTTCTTAGTGCCTACTACTGCTGACTTTTTCTCCGTGATGGCAATCGACTCTTTGGCTAAGGTCTTGCCAAGATGGTATGCCTGGGCAAAGTCGGCAAGCTCACTCCAAATCCTGAAAGAAGCAAATTATCCGTTTCCTGACATTACTCTACGTTTTTTAGGGACAATTGTTCAGAACTATCGAATCATTCGAGGCAAAGAAACTGCTGCTTTCCAAACCTGGATTGAGAAGATTGAGAAAACTGTTTCTGACAAATTGATTCCCACCCTACGCCAAAGCAATATGATGCTGCCAGACCAGGCTTACCGGGAGCAGGGACTTAAAGACAGCCTCTCCCTTGCGAAGATTTCAAACTTTAACAGTCTGATTGCTCTGTCTCAAGAACATCGAACACCAGTTTATGCCTTAACGCCTCAGCAATTGGGACAAACAGGGATTGTCTTGGAGCAAAACAAGAAGAAGCAGGAAGAGTTTAGACAAACTTTTTCAGACTTAGCAGATAAAATCATTGCATTAAGTTCAGAAAGCTCCGTATATGCAGTCAGCGCTTGACCAATTTCGTATTAGCATTGGTCGCGTCCGAGACCTAATTGACCTTCATAATTCCGTTAAAGCTCAAGCTACTGGTGCGCTAGATGTGTCCGATATGCTACGAGCCGCGCTAGTTCTTGCAGTGAGCGCGTTGGATTATTACGTGCATGAGGTTGTGACATTAGGAATGTTAGAAATTCATCGAGGACAACGTTCTGAACCAACGCCTTCAGCAAATACTACTCAGTCAGCATTCTCACGTTTTAATGTGTCGTTGGGTGGCGCTCGTCAGGAGCGATTAGCGGCGATTGATATTGCCTCATGGCTGGAAACTGAAATTGAACAAACTCACGGTTATGCTTTTCTCCAACAATCTTATACGGTTGCAGCCTTAATCCCTGCAATATCAAGTAGCGTTGTGAACAGGCTGAATAATGCCTCTTGGTTGGAGGATGAGATTAGAGAACGTCTGGGATATCAGAGCTTCCAGCAACCCAAAAAAATTGCTGAGGCAATTAGATATATTTCAGACAAAAACTTGTGGGATGAGGTGGCTAATAAGATAAGCAGACCAGCACAAGATATTAAGCAACAACTCAATTCCATAGTTGATCGGAGAAATAAGATTGCTCATGAAGCTGATATAGATCCAACTTTTAACATCGGAAATAGATGGAATATTGACGAGGTGCTTGTTGGAGATGCAGTAGACTTTATTGAGCAGATTGTTGAGAGCATTCATCAAGTTCTGTGAATGCAAGGAGAATTGACATGACCCTAGAGCTATATCAGGAAGCTGCTTTAACCCGTGACTTACCAGAATATCAACTCAAAGCAGGAGATATTGCAACACTGGTTAATTTTGTTTCTCATCCTAGTGGTGGTGAAGAGGGCTGTCTGTTGGAAATATTTAATGCTGTTGGTGAGTCTATGACAGTCATAGCCGTCCCAATCTCTACTGTAGAAGTTCTCCGCCCTGATGAAATCTTAACAGTTCGTTCTTTGGCACAAGCAGGTTAATATTCATTCAAATGTGGGGTTTAAGCGTCTTCACTCGCAGCAAAATATTGTGATCATTGTTGAGTGCGCGGATTAAACAACTTAACGCGCGTTTGCGTGACGGATCGCACAAACCCCCTATCCCTGACCTCGCGCTGGTCTAAAATCTCCTGGGCCGCAACAAAGGCGATATGTGCGATCGACTTTCACGACAAAACTGCGACAATCCAGAACTAGAAAGCGTACTATACCGCAAATCGCCCACACTGGAAAATTTTAATACTTTGCTTGAGTAAAACTTGACACAGATCCAAACCATGAATTATATTAGACCTATGGATGCAGCAGACATGATCTAATCATGACATCCCGTTACCCACGAGGGTCGAGGAATTCCGGTAAAGACGTTCTGAATACCAAAATTTATATTTTGGCGAAGGCTCCTTAAGGAGCCTTTGTTATTTTAGGGCTTCGGTAATTCCTTATTCTGCAATAAATTTTTGGCTATGACGAAAAAGCCCACTTTCTTTACTTTACCTATGCCTTCGTATATAGGATAAGCACTGTGTATGTGTAATCTCAGCCTTTTACTTTCTCTAAATGCGGCAAAAGCAACGAAATACTCAACCTCTATACCGTTTGAATCCAAAACTTTAACGATGGCAAATTTTCCATACCCAGCGTGACAAACTAACGTTTCCTTCTCTCCCAATGACTTGACAATACTCGGTAATTGCTTTGAGAGTTGGTATCTCTCAAAATTAAATGTTCTGGACTCTCTCGGCCCATTGTACATTAATAACTGTGATTCTTCGCTAGAAATATCATCAGAATCTTTAGTAAAACAATGTAAACCATAAGTTACTATAAAGTTGTACGTAATTATATTTTTTTCATCTCTTTTGTCGAGATATTCAACCCAGTCAGCATTAAGATGTGATAAATCATATATTTCACCATCTAGTATAAAGTTTTTCCAGGATATAACTTCTTTTACGGTCTTGAACTTCATACTTACAAAAACAAGGTTATCCGCGAGCGATCGAGGTTAGTAGCCGCTGCTTATTTTAGGCGCTAGGTCGATCGCATCTTCTGTCGAACACCTTACCATTTCACGCAGTTCAACCACATTTTTACCCGATCGCCGCCTCAAAAATCGGGCGACTTCCCAAAACAAGCGCGGTGAATTGGACGCAACCGTAACCGCGAAACCAGATCCTTCTGTTCGATCGCCCAAACCCCATATCCCTCACCTCGCGCTGGTCTAAAATCTCCTGGACTGCCAGAAAGGCGATATGTGCGATCGACAAACTCCCCGTATAACCCAGCCAGCAGCAGGGGAAAAACTAGCAGCAAGTCGAAGAAGTCAACCAAGACTGCGGCGGCAAAGTCGGAAACTGCAACTGAGAAGACTGCGGCGAAGAAAACCACTGCTAAAAAGACAGAGACTGCGGCGAAGAAAACCAGTGCTAAAAAGACGGCGACTGCGACTGCGACGAAGAAGAAAACCAAGTAATAATTAGTTGATTTTTCTGTCATCCCAGAAACCCGGTTTATTTGAGAAACCGGGTTTCTTTATTTGTACAGTCCTGGACGCACGCTAACCCAAAAAACCCGGTTTATTTGAAAAACCGGGTTTCTAAACACCGTCAAAGTTTTACGTTTAATTAGGTTGAGCTACCTAGCCAGCAATTTTCAACAATTCCACATCAAAAATCAGCGTAGCATTAGGAGGAATTACCCCGCCCGCACCGCGAGCGCCGTAACCTAGTTCAGGGGGAATAATTAACTTGCGGCGCTCTCCAACTTTCATCGTACCGACACCTTCATCCCAACCCTTAATTACTTGACCTACGCCAATTTTGAACTGAAAAGGAGAATTGCGATCGCGCGAACTGTCAAACTTCGTGCCATCTTCCAAAGTGCCCGTGTAGTGCACCACAACCGTCTGGCCTTTTTTTGGAGTCGCCCCATTACCTTCTTTCAATTCAACATATTTCAGACCTGAATCTGTGGTGACAATTTTCTCAGTATTATCAGTCATGTTATTGCCAGCGATAGTAGCTGGTACATCCGGTAAAGTAGCATCAGCTACTAGCAAGCTATCTTCTTCATTCAAAGACTGCGCTGACAACTTCTCAATAGCAGTCTCGGGTGAAGGATTATTTAATTCGGCGGCAACTGCTTGGGGCCCAGAACCGCTCATTTGAGCGACGATCAAAAACACAAAGCAAACCAGCATTACCCCCAAGCTGACTAGAACTCCTCGCAAAATTAATCCTCCTGATACTTTATAACCGCGATATCTCAGATATCTAAGACATCTATTACAACAAGAATCACCAAATTTTATCTGAACTTTTCCGCCAAAAGATGGCAGGTGCCAGCTCATTTTAAAGACAAAAGTATGAAGTCAGAATGTTTGTAATTCTACATAAGTGCCTTCTCGAGCCTTCTGCCTTCGGGTGACAATTTTATCACAAGATAACAGCGAACCGCTCCCGGGCGATCGAACTCAGCGCCAGTTACGGTTTTCTAAATCCCGCATCTGACGTTCCAAACGATCGAGCCTGCCCCGCAACTCATCCATTTCGGACTGTCGGGGGACTCCCATATCTTGGAGAATATTCCGCAATTGCCGCTGCAACTGCGTATCCCAATTGCCCTGTTCCGACTTGAGGTGCTCAGTCATATCATCGACAAAGGTTTTGGCTTGCTCGGGATTGATTTTGCCATCTTTGACCCATTGCTCGCTAGCTTCCTGCAATTTCTCGGCTACCAGGGAGGTAGTACCAATGCCCAGCATTACCAGTTGTTTGAGTAAGTTGCTATTGTTATCCATAGATTTTTCCGGTTGTTTGCCCCGTAATACCCGATCGGCTCAGGTCGCCTGCTGTCGCTGCGAAACCACCTGTAAACTTAAAGTTACATCAGCGCACGCCTACCTTTCTATTTTGGAGCATCCAGCCGCCTGATGGCGAGTCGATCGCGCTAATGGGCGTTCGGAAAACCCGCTAATGAGCTACCGACAACATTACCCTATCACCAGCAAAGTCTATGCCTGATTGCCCCCGCTGTCACCAACCTGTAGACGCCCGAGCGATCGCCTGCGCGCACTGCAAAACCCCTCTCAAAGCTTTCGGTCATCCGGGTATCCCCCTTTATCGATCGAAATCGGAAGAATTTTTGTGCACTACCTGTATTTACCACGAAGACGACACTTGCAACTACCCGCAGCGTCCTTTTGCCAAAGAATGCACGCTTTATCACGATCGAGCTGAGCCGCTTGTGCCGCAGACGAGCCGTTACATCAGCGGCGGCTGGCCGCAATCAATCAAAAATTGGTGTCAGCGCCATTTCGTTTGGTTAGCTTTATTAGGTTTAATTCTTATTAGCATTGCTCTGTCGATTTAATCGAATTATAGAAAGCGTAGAATAGAGATATCTGCGTTGAGCGGGGTTCCTGGGCGGTTCATTCTCTAAATTATCCATGAGTTATGTATTGGGCATCGACGGCGGCGGCACAAAAACTATCTGCATCTTAATGGACGAAAACAGCCTTGTTTTGGGACGCGGCGAAGCAGGGCAGTCAAATTATCAAACGCTGGGAATTGAGAGAGCCAAACAATCCATTCAATTGGCGATCGAACGAGCAGTTGTGTCCGCTAAAATCGAGGCGAATAGCAATCTCAACATAGAAGCTATTTGTCTGGGACTAGCAGGCGTCGGGCGCCAAAAAGATATTGAAATAGTGCAATTTCTATTGCAGAACTTGCAGTTGACGAATACTTTACCAGTAACCCGATCGTTCTTGCCTAGGAATATAGTAATTTGCAGCGACTGCGCGATCGCACTTGTTGGCGGCACGGGCTATCCAGTGGGGATCACCGTTATTTCAGGAACCGGTTCAATTGTTTTCGGGCAAAACAGTCAAGGGAAAACGAAACGAGTCGGCGGTTGGGGATATCTTTTAGGCGATGAAGGCAGCGGATATGACATCGCTATTCAGGGTTTGCAAGCGGCTTTGAAGTTTTATGACGGACGCGGAGATTATACAGCACTTGCAGAAAATTTTCAAAACCATTTAGGTCTAAATCACCTGGAAGAATTGGTAGAAGTCGTTTACCGGCGCGGTTGGGGAGTGAAAGAAATTGCAGCTTTAGCGCCGATTGTCGATCGAGTCGCAGCAGAGGGCGATCGCGTCGCTGACGGCATTATTAATAGTGCCGTGGCAGAATTAACCTTTTCAACAAAAATAGCCATTTCAGCCCTATTTAACCCCAGAGAAGAATTTGAAATTGTGCTCGTAGGAGGTGTGTGGGGTGGCGAAGCAAATTGCCGGGGTCGGTTTGAAGCGGCAATAAGTGCGATCGCCCCGACAGCTAAGGTAATTTTGCCCCGATACGAACCAGCTTTCGGTGCCGGATTGTTAGCCTTAAACGCTCTCAACCATTAATTGTTGACTGTTGACTGTTGACTGTTGACTGCTGACTGTTGACTGCTGACTGCTGACTGTTGACTGTTGACTATCTTCCTTATCTTCCCGATCGCCCCTGTCTTGCGGATTTTCTCGATTTTTCCAAATTTTAAAATTCTGGATTATCTACCTTATCTTCCCAACTTGTAGAATTCCAGCCTGCCATAATTAAAACATCAGATGAAGGCGAAACCAGAAACAAATTTAACAGTAGTGCGTTCCTCAGTAAACCAAAACCGAAGCAAGGAGACAATTTATATGATTACTTCTCAAAAATTGCGTTCAGCAACAGCAGCAATCCTCGCACTGGGCATTACAGTTGCAACCAGCGCGCCGCTGGTAGTAGCTACTCCCGCAGAAGCTCAACAACGAATTTCCCAATTTGATAGTATCCGAATTCCCTCGGGCAGTGTAATTCCAGTTAGCTATCAAAAAGACAAAATTGTTGTCACCCCCGATGAAACTTCACCTTTAACATTAACAGTAGCGCGAGACATCCGCACAGCTCAAGGCAGAGTATTAATCCCCGCAGGCAGCAAGATAGTCGGGGCACTGCAACCTGTCAGAAGAGGCAATCAAATCGGTACTCAATTTGTTGCCAGAGAGTTAATTGTCAGCAGCCGCCAACGCTATCGGATTGACGGAAATTCGGGAGTTATTACCAGAACCGAAAGAGTTCAAAAAGGTGCTGGCACAGGTTCGATCGCCCAAGGTGCAGCATTGGGTGCAGCAGCAGCAGCAGCGCTAGCAGGCGTTACCGGCGACAAGGCGATCGCCACTGAAGAAGTATTGGGAGGCGCTGGCGTCGGCGCTTTAGCTGGAGTATTGTTAGGGCGGCGCAGCGTTGACGTGATCGTGATTCGCCCGGAACAAGATTTGGCAGTGAGATTGCGATCGGACATCGTGCTCCGCTAATATTGGAATCTTCCGATTAATTATTTGCAGTAAAACATTGTCGATCGCTAACTTTTGGTCTCCCGATCATGGGCTAGGCATACTATTGAGGTTGTGCCTAGCCATGTTTGTTGGCGGAATTATTGGATGGGAACGCCAACTCAGACACAAGCCAGCGGGATTGAGAACTCATATGCTAGTAAGTATGGGTTCTGCACTGTTTGTTTTAATACCGCTGTCAATGGGTCAACATGGAAACGAACGAGATGCTGTAGAGCGCGTAATTCAAGGCATTGCTGCCGGGATTGGGTTTTTGGGAGGCGGAGAAATCCTGCGGCAAAGTCAACAAGAAATAGGCAAAGTTGAAGTTCACGGGCTCACCTCTGCCGCCGCTATTTGGGTATCAGCAGCTTTAGGAACTGCTGCAGGATGCGGGTTGTGGCAACTTGCATTAATTGGCGCTTTAATGTCGCTGTTTGTTCTGAGAGTAATTAAAGAATTAGAGCGTCGGAGTCGGAAATAGTCTCAGTGCTTCAACTTGATTGATAGGGTGAGCATTTTAAGCCCGCCTCAAGGTGATAATAGCAATTATGAAAAGTCTTAATCTATTGACTTTCTTATTATACAGCAGATTCCACGTTTATAAAGCAATACAGTTCAGTTAGTGCTAAAAAAACCGATCGTGCGTAGGTTGGGTTGAGGAAGGAAACCCAACATTTTCGCTACAATTTTGCTTAACTGAACCGTATTGGTTTATAAAGCAATACGGTTCAGTTAATGTTTTTTTGGTCATTGCGAGCGAATAGTGAAGCAATCGCAGTATCTGTTTTTCAGAGGGTTTGGTCTCCATGAGTGTCTTATCTGAACCGTATTGGGTTATGATAAGCCATTTTTGGGTTATGAGGGAACTAATCAGTGTGTAGATTTGGTGTATAATTCCTTTACTTTGGGGATGGAAGATCGCTTGCTAGAAATTTTAGGTGGTCACGATACTAAGGAAGTAATTACTAAGGGGATTTCGGCTGATTCTGATATGAATTGGACGAAAGATGGACAAGCTGAATTGAATAAAATCCCTGGTTTTGTGCGGGGTAAGGTGAAGCGGAATACTGAGAAGTTTGCTCGCGATCGCGGCATTGCTCTAATTAATGCTGAGGTGTTGTACGCAGCGAAGGAAGCTGTGGGCGCGTAGTTAGTTTTGGTGAGGGCATCTGCTGTGGATGCCCTTGCTTATTTAGAAAATATAAGATAAAATGACAAGGCTAAGCAGTAGAGACTATTAATTAGATAACAGGTTGATGCTCTCTACATTAGACTTGTAGAAGGCAAGCATCAGTGTCGCACTTTACAGTTATCCGAGGAAATAACTTTAAATATTGGTGAAAATGAGTTATTAGTAGGGATAGAAGTTTTAGATGCTACACAGGTTTTAGGTACAGGAAATATTCCGAATGTAGTGCTAAAAAATATATTTTTTACCGTAGCTTAAATAGGGAAAGCGATCGCGGTATTAGTCAGATCGCAGTTAGCGTTATTAACATTCACACTTCATCTTGCTGTCACAGCCAATTGCCTACCTTTGATAAAATAAGTAGTCATTTCTCCTTTGCCTTTTACTTCAATCGTACCGCGATTTTCAAAGATATACTTATCCTGCAATAATTCGTAAGTTGCAGAGGTGACGTGAATGTATCCCGGTAATCCGTGAGATTCCATGCGAGAAGCTGTATTAACTGTATCTCCCCACAAATCGTAGATGAATTTTTTGATGCCGATAACTCCAGCGACAACAGCACCGCTGTTAATGCCGATTCTGAGCTTGATAGATTCGCCGTGATCGCAACTGAATTTTTCAATTGTCTCTTGCATATCCAGCGCCATTTCGACGATCGCCTCGGCATGATCGGGGCGCGGCGTTGGCAATCCTCCCACTACCATATATGCGTCGCCAATTGTTTTAATTTTCTCTAAACCGTGCTTTTCAGCAAGCTGGTCAAATGCCGAAAAAATCTCATTCAATAAGCCTACTAAATCTGAGGGAGAAATGCGAGAACTCAGTTGAGTAAAGCCAACTATATCGGCAAATAAGACAGTCACGTCAGCAAAAGTATCGGCGATGGTATCGGAACTTTGTTTGAGACGATGGGCGATCGCTTCCGGTAAAATATTGAGCAATAAGCGCTCTGATTGTTCCTGTTGATATTGCAAAGCAGCCAGAGTTTTTTGAAGAGCCATAGTCCGTTCTTCCACTCTCATTTCTAACTCTTCATTCAGCTTTTGCAGCGAATTTTCGGCAGTAGCGCGTTCTGCCACTGTAGCTGCTAACAACAGCGAATTAATCGTAATTACCCCCATAAAAGCTTGTAATAATAATATGGCTTCGCTAATGTTTGCCGCCTTAGTCATAAAAGGGCCTACTCCCTGCGATCCGCCCCAGATGGCGATGCTAGATACAATAAAGGAACCCAGTACGGCATAGCGCTGACCGAATTGAATTGTCGCCCAAATTATGAACGGAAATGGCAAGTATTCTAGGGGATAGCGAGAAATCGCGGCATCATTTTTGGCAGCGAAAACGAGCGCACTTATGGCTACCAGTGAAATCAGCCATATAGCAGACCACAAGTAATATTTAATGGTTTGGCGGTGATTTGACGATCGCCGATCGAAAGACTTCTGGTTTTTTTGAGAAAAAATCAAGATTAAAGAAGTGAAAATAATCACTCCCATTGCGTCTCCCAGCCACCATTCCCAGCGCGTCTGCCAATATTGATCCCAGGAAAGTTTGCCCATTAAACACAGACTGAGCGAGCCGATCGTACAATTAATTTGAGTGGCTACAAAAGCTCCGAAAAAAACTAACTTGACGACATCTATCAGGCGAGCGAGATTTGGATGAAATCCAACGCGCTTCAGCATAGTTACGGCAGAAACAGCTTGTAGCGTCGCGCCGCAGGCTACGGCCAAGGCATGGGGAAGTGGATATTGCACTACAATATGTAATAAAAATGCTCCCAAAATTATGGCAGTCCAGATACGCTTGCCAAAAATTAGTAGTGCGGCTTGTGCAATTCCAGCAGGGGGCCAAACAGAGGAAGCTAGATTATTCACGCCGGGAATTGAAATGGCAAGTTTTCCTGCTAAAATGTAGGCGATCGCAACTACTCCGATTTTTCCTAAGTATTGCCAATCTATAGATTCAGCCAATAGAAAAAACCAATTTTTTTTCTGGTTCATATCGAGTTGGAAATTTTCAGTATACCAAAATACATCGGCCGACAGAAAACAGGCGGCAGGTTTTATGGGGAGACGCACTCTCGCCAGCTCGATCGAAAAATCGTGCTGACGAGCTACATTTTTATATCTTAATAGGAATGCTTCAGGACTTAATTTACCAGATCGGCACAAATTTGACAAAGAAGCACCAAGTATCGATGGGTGGTAACTGAGACAAGTGTTAATTCAGTTGAGGACGAGCTATATAAAGTTTTTTAATTTACATACACAGTTCTATATGCTAAATTAGCAGGAAACTCATGTCAAGCGATCGCCCCAGGGCAAACGCATCTAAATTGCCGGGAGAATAGTAGTAGCGTTTTGAGGAATAGCCACCGCTATCGGCAGTCAAATCTCTTTTCAATAAACTACAGCTATCGATAATAGTTGCAACAAGCACGGTAAAATTCCCGCTTGTTGACATGATGCGTTTGCCCTGCAGGGCAGAGGTAGGGACACGGCGAAAGCCTTTGTCCCTACGGGGATATTGAATGTACTTCATGAACCTGGAATATGCTATCAATAATTTTATAATTAATTAGTACATACGATTAGGAAAAATCAAATTATTATCTAAGTTTGTTTTCTGGCATAGAAGTTAATATCTCTCAGCCTGAAAACTGAAGAAAGCTCATTAATTTTGTTCGTAAACTTTTGGCAAATTCATCGATTCAAAAGACTCTTGCCTCACCCGACCCGCCATCGCAGCTAACTGCAAGCTCATAAAAGCATTCAAATCTTCCAAATCACACTTTGCTGAGGAAAAAATCTTCTGCATTTCCTTTTCGGCTTCCAAACTCAGATATCCAGCGACAATAGCTTGTTGTACAACTTCACGAATCAGCATAATCAAAATGTTTCTTACTAAATTTGAATGTATTAAAAGCCAACTAATTATTAACAAGAAGTTTCTGAGATAGTCTCGCAAAAAATTTCCAATTTTTTCAGCTCGCGAGACTCTTGTTTCACCAAACCGGACATAGCTGCTAGTTGCAAAGTCATAAAAGCATTTAAGTCTTCCAAGTCATACTTGGTAGTAGTTAAGATCCGCCGCAGTTGATTTTCGGCTTCAATAGTGAGATAGCCTAGGGTCAGAGCTTGTTGGGCGAGGTCGCGAATCAGTACCATAACACTTCTGGGTTTTATTGGTTGAAGTTTCAGTATCAACCGTTTTAAGCGAATCGGCAGTGACGGCTATTGCTCGATTGGTGTGACATTGTTAAGGGTCGGCCGTGACAGCCGGAGTCGCAGAGTGTGACTAAGTATTTGCACAGGTGTGACGGCGATCACGCGGGGAATGGGAGTGGGGGAGTGGGGAGTGGGGGAGTGGGAGAGTGGGAGAGTGGGAGAGTGGGAGAGTGGGGGAGTGGGGGAGTGGGAGAGTGGGAGAGTGGGGGAGTTGGAAAATCTTCCTTCAACATCTGACTAATGACTAATGACTAATGACTGATGACTAATGACTAATGACTACTGCGTTCTACCTTCAGAAGACGCTCAACGTCTATAATCAGCAAGTTAAATATTTACGGCAAGACCTATGCGTTTTGACTATAACCATGCTATATTGTTTTTACAGCTTCACTCACACTATGCACACAGCTCGATTTACCGAAGTTTGCTAGAAACTTGATAGAAGTTTGAAACCCTTACAGAACCTTGAAAAACCAATATGTACGCTAAATCGCAAGTCACCCCTGAGACTATTAAAGTTCAGTCTGATAACGGTTCACTCCGGTTACAGTTCAGTACCAAGTACAATCCCATTTTTGGGGGTAAGCGGAAGCATCAGGGCTTGGGGATGAAGGATACTCCCGAAAATCAGCAAAAGGCGATCGCTATCGCGTGGCGGATCGAAGGCGACCTACAGCATCCAGACTGGCAACAATTGTTTGACCCCACTTTTGCCAAGTACGGCTTAAAGAGCAAGTACACCGCTGAACTAAAACTGGCAGCACCCATCCCCGAACCTGAACCAGAAATCACTGTAGGTCAAATGTGGGAGGATTACTTGGTTTGGAAGCGTCCGCAGTTACAGCCCACAACGTTTGAAATTCAGTATCACAAGACGTACTCAAATGTTGTCAAAGGACTTGTTTGGGATAGGAAGAATTGTGAGTTTTCAGACACTGGACTTGGTATCTACCATCAACCCTTATCTGAGAATGTAGCTAGTGATATAATTGCGAATCTGGATTTTCCCAAAGTCAAGAATAGGACAATTGCTGCGTTGTCTGAAGCATTTTTACGCTTACAGTCTCAGGGTAAGACAAGACTCACGGTTAACCCATTTGTTTTAGATACAGCCGTCTCTAATAACAAGATTGATAAATACAAATCAACCATGAGTACGGATGGCAAGATATTACGATGGTGGGATACAGAGGATACAGAAACCAATCCGGATGAGTCTGACCGACGTGCTTTTACCAAGGAAGAGCGTGACATTATTATCAAGGCTTTTTATGAGTCTGATAAGCCAAGTTGCAGGCAAGCAGCCCCTTTGATCGAATTTTTGTTCCTAACAGGATGTCGTAGTGGGGAAGCCTTTGCTCTTGAATGGAAGGATGTATTTTTGGGGCGTGACAAAGATTATATTCGATTTAGTAAATCTTACAACGGACGATTAAAAAACACTCAGGTTACAAAGACTGGGGAGATTCGACTGTTTAAGATGTATCCGAAACTCGAAAATCTACTGATAAATATCAAGCCCGCAGCCGCTAAACCTACTGACCTGATATTTACAAATACCCTTGGTCAATCATATCGCACATCGTTGATTGGTAATTTATGGCAAAAATCCAGGGGCGGGACAAAAGACAACATCTATGTCTATCCTGGTATCGTTACGCAGTTAGCCAACGAAGGTAAAATAAGCTGCTACTTAAGTCCTTACCATACCAGGCACACTTTCATTACCCTTATGGCTCACGCTGGTACAGACTTGTTACTTTTGGCTACCGCTTGCGGCAATAGTGTAGAAATAATCCAAAAACATTATCTGGGGGTTAACACTGAAGCAAGTTTCCCTAACCTCTAGTTCACCCACCTACCGACCGCCCCCTAAAAAGGGCGGTTTTTTATTGGCGATCGCACGGCACGGAAGCAGAAACTTTCACTCACGTTGTGTGCATAGTGTGAATCAAAAGTAGAGGAGCTTGTCTTAGTTTGTGCCTGTATTTCTGAGCTTAGCCGGCTAACACGGGCGGCTAAGAGTAAAAAAGGAAGGTAATAGCCAGCAATCAGCAAAAACCCGGTTGTTACACCGGGTAAAACTAGAACCTCGATAATCAAAACCACAGTTAAATTTTAGATAGCAGGTGGGACAGTCTGTTCGGACATCCTCGTCACCAGTTCTTGTAACTGAGTTTGAGTAACGCTTTCGTCGGTCACTTCAAGCCCATTTTCCTCTTCCAGTTTTGCGATACGCTCTGAGAGAATAGCGTCCCGTTCTACCAGCATTTTAAAAACTTCAATCATTAAGCTCCAAACGTTCATTGTGACTGTCCTTACGTATATTGATGACGTATCAAGCGTAACACACTTACTTTGTCTCAACACGGTAAAACTACGTTTATTACGGTGGAACTAAAAATCAACGCATTATTTTATACATTATTGCAAAAAGTAGGATAGCGTGCCTGCTTTGAACTCCTTTTTTACTCTTAGCCGCCCGTGTTAGCCGGCTAAGCCAGGAAATACACTCCTAAACTACCTTTGACTTCTTGACCTTAAGGCGTTTAACTATCTCCTTCAGTTCTGGCTTCATATCGCTTTTTTTAGGGTTTATACCCATTGCGTCTTTTACGAGAAAAATATCCAGAGATTTAAGCTTGATAAGCTCGTCTTTTTTTCTCAAAAATTCCTCACGTATTGCACCTTTACCAGCTACCTCTCTCTGTTGGTCGGTAGTTCCCTTGCTACTACCGCTTGAACTTGAACTTTTGCCACTCGATGATGTGCTTTTACCGCCCGTTGATTTAGCCACGTCCTAATGCCTCGCTTATTGAAATCTGTCCCGGTTTGAACTTCCACTTAGTGATGGGTACGAAACTAGGATGCAGCATTGCGCCTAATTTTTCTTCAACTTCTTTGTCTGTTTTAGCCCCTGATACATTAATCTTTTTAAGTTCCTTCTTCCCAAAACCTTTGTGACTTTCGTGAATGGTGAAACAAACTGGCAGCAGTTCTGATTCTAATGATGGCTCAAGTCCTACGCCGTCTGCTACAAATTCAATTTTCCTGCCATTCTCAGCAACGCAGCTCATTATCTGCACGAGCTGCATCATCGCAGCTATTTCAAAACGTTGAGAACTATTGCCGTCGCTCATGGCCTCAGCCATCATCTCGTACATACTGGATGCCCAAGCGGTGGCATTCGCGTTTTGCCACTCACTGCCCAAAGGTTTACTTTTAGGATTTATTATTAAGCCGTTGGCAAGCATTCTAAATAAGCCTGCAAGATACTGTAATAGTCAAGGCAATTATCGTTCCCGCTACCGCCAGGCACGAGAAAAGCGTTACTTACCGGGAATTTATTTTTTTTAAGCTTTGCAATTCCCAAGTATTGGTAAATTTCTTTAATAAGGTCGCAGCATTCCATAGGTTTATAGTGTTGGGGGTAATTGGGTAATTCTATTTTAATTGCAGGATTAGAGACAGGAGTAGGGGGAGGGGCGTTAGGGTTTGGGAGGCAAATAACTTGATTTTCTTCGCCACCAAAGTATTCATGATAAGAATCTACCACTGTACCGTTGTAAGCAACTCCTGGGAATATCGGCTCTGCAATTTCTTGGGTAAATCGACTGTCATCGGGAAGCGCAGGCCAAAGATTAAGGGTTACTTCTACTTGTGATGTATTTGTAGCACCTGTCGCAAAAATAGTTAAAGTATATGTTCTTAAAAACCTACCATTGGGTAATGGAGTATAAACATATTCGTATTGGTATATTTTTTTTATACTTCCGTCTGGATTCAAACCTTTCCATCCGCCGCTAATAGTTCTTTTTAAAGTCCCATAAAGTAATTTGCCAGAGCGATGGCACTCGGCCGCAATAATTGGCGTAGGTGTTGATGTTGAAATTGGCGTAGGTGCTGGCGCAGGTACGGTGATCCCCGGATCGGGTTCAAACGTTACACAAAATTCCCCCCCAGGTACGCCATAACAAAGTGAAAGTGATTTTTTTCCATCTTTGCTGACTCCTATTTCAACTTTAGCACCGGCAATTGAAATAGCACCTTTTCTGCCACCTTCGTAATCGGCACTACCTTCTATACCAAGACCTGCGATATTAATTGCTGCCGATGCTTCTTTGATATCAATCGAACCATCATCGTTAGTTTTTACTTTACCTCCAATGTTTACCCCTAATTTGCTCCGAGTTGAGCCTATTCCCGCACCAAAACCTACTGTTTTATTTGTAGCGTCAACTTCTATGCTGACGCCTTGCTGACTTATTAAATTGTCAACACCTACCGTTAATTTCCCTTTTGCGTCAATACCTCCAATAGAGCCTATTTCTCTTTCTGTTGCGAAATTTAGTCCGGAACCGCGACTTTCTGACGCACCTTCAGGCTTTCTTGCTAAACTAGGCGACGAGACGCTTTTGCGTAAATTAGGCATATTTATTTCGTTTAATAGCTAAACTGCGACGGTTGTGGTTTCTCGCCAACCGCCCCATACAGTGTTGTTTTCAATTCTTACAAAATATCGGATACCTGAATAGTAATGCTGCACTCGATACTTACCAGCGGCGACCGTACCGAAAAGACTATCAAATTGAAAAATCATTCCCGTATTTGTTGGCACATTTAAATTCGTATATCCGCCGTCAATCCATTTAATACTGGCAAAAGAACTACTATTAACCCAATTGTTCGCATCAAAGGGAGCTGATACTGTGTTGCTCCGGTTCGTTAATTGCAAGCTGCTTGCAAGAGGTGCTTTAGTCGCAATTAAATTGGTAATTGTAGTGGCAAAATTTGGATCGTTACCTAGCGCAGCCGAAATTTCTAGCAAAGTATTTAAATTGGTGGGCGATGTACCCACCCAATCTACAATTGCTTGGTCAATCATTGCTGGAGTGGCAAATTTTGATTGGGGTACTTGTTCTACTGCTCCTATTCCAGTATTTCTTCCCAATAAGGTATTTGAAGGTAAGTTAATTAACCTGCCTTCAAGTGCTAATTCCAATGTCGCTATTCGAGCTTGAAGCGCTTCTATGTTATTTTTTTTTGAGATTGTTATAGTGAAAGCTGCTTCAATCTCTATGAAATCAGTTAATTTGAGCAAGCCGTTTCCGTAGTCAACCAATTGAATTCCTATAGCATCATTTTTTTCAAGTAATCGTACTTGAGCTTTAGCAAGATAGGGTATCAACAAATCAAAGTAATCTTTGCGTCCGCGATTTACTAGGATTATTTCTGCCTTTTCTCTCCAGTCACCCGTATTATTTTTTTTTGTTAATATTCTTAAACCCAGTTTTTGACTCTTATTTTCGCTGGCATTAAACTTGGCCATTTTCTCGGCTTCTGATTCATCACCGTCAAAGTCGGGGTAAACCCCTAAATTGAAGCTTTTTAGGCTCATATTACAGAAAAAAGCTTCCAAATAAATACCTACTCGTTCATCAGCGTCAAAGGCCATGTCCCGAAAATGACATAACTCGATAATTGTAGAGGTAACAGTGGAAGTAAGTCCTAGCGGAAAAGTCCGAGTAATTGTATCCATTGTGTTGAGTATCTGGGTGTATTTTCCAACTTAGCCGGCTAACACGGGCGGCTAAGAGTAAAAAAGGAGTTAATTTATGTCATCACCACAAATTCATTGAACCCGTCAAGCGCCCCTTCTTTAAGCCCTTCGAGAAAGTTACCCAAATCTGCATTGCTTTCGGTAATTTTCTCAATTTTGTCATCAATTTTTTGGTTGATTACAAAGGACTGACCTTCTTGCAATCCCCAGTTAGCAATTTTTTCATCAATCGACTTGATACCCGTCCGAATATTTTCTCGCGCGTATTTTCGCAAGTTCATGTAACCCACCTTGAATGCGAGGTTTCGAGCGTACCGAATAAAAGCGTTAGTAAGATTTGATAATTCATCAATCAACTCTTCAGTTATGTTATTTCCTGTATCTTGTTCAGCTTGAATCGCTACTGCTGCTGCGCCCGTAATATTTATTTTTAATCTGGGGTTACTCTTTCCCCCACCTAAAAACATTCCAACAAGCAATCGTCCGATACTTTCGCCAAAGGTATTCATAAATGAATTGTGGACAGCTTTCAGTTCGGCGAGAATGGCGTTATCGCTCTGCAACCAATCAACATTGATAATTGTGTTTACTCCTCCCACAATTGCCTGTTGTAGGGTAGGCAACATAGTGCCTAGTACAGCGCGGCGGAAATCAACAGACCATATTGGTAGGATTGGTGAGAAAATAATCTAGTCTGGTTAAAAACCG